>CAZNQC010000050.1:0-19059 GCA_964574825.1 uncultured Sphaerobacteraceae bacterium
CCGGAGAGCGACGCCCCTATGGCAACGTGGTTTTCAGCAAGGGCGTGGTCAAGTGACGAGGGAATAGAAAATAGAGAAGAGAAAATAGGAAATAGTGGGTTGGGTGGCGGGATCAGGACCCAGGAACGCGTTCGTGCGTATGACACAATCGCGCTTCTGGATCCGGAGCGAGAACAAGGGCTACCCTGCGTATTTTTCCAGCCAGTCGACGATTCGGCGCATCAGGTCGATCTGGTGCGCCCGCTCGCCAATCGAGTGCGGCTCGCGCGGATAGCGGACGAATCGAACGGGCACACCCAGCACCTGCAGCGCGCGGTGAAACTCCTGTCCCTGGGTGACGTGCACACGGGCATCGGCGTCGCCATGGAGGATCAGGGTCGGGGTCGTGACCTTCGCGGCCTCGCGAACCGGTGACCGATTGGCGTAGAGGTCCCAGTACTCGTAGGGATGACCGGGGTAGTAGTTCATGTTCGCTTCGGCAATGTCGCCGGCAGCATGGTCGGAGACGAGGTTGGCAACCCCAGCACCCATCACCGCTGCCTTGAACAGGTCGGTCTGGGTGATGGTCCAGGCAGTGAGATATCCGCCCCAACTCCAGCCGCCGATGGCCAGACGGTCCGGGTCGGCAATCCCCCGGTCAACCATCGCCTGGGCGCCAGAGACCAGATCCCGGCTCTCACCGCCACCGACATCGCCAATCAACAACTGCTCATAGGCCGAGCCGCGACCGGTGGAACCACGCGGGTTCGGCAGCAGCACGGCCCAACCCCGGGAGGCCAGCATCTGCGCCCAGTCGTGCCAGCTGAGATTGGCGCGGTCTTCCCATTGCCAGCTGGGACCGCCATGAATCTGCACGAAGAGCGGCAGCGGCTCATCACCGTGGTCGCGGGGGCGGATCAGGATGCCTTCTACCTCGACGCCGTCGTCGGCCGTCCAACTGACCAACTCGCCAGACGCCAGGCGATCGGTGAACTTTTCGCCAAAGCTCGTCAATGCGACCGGGGTTTCCCCCAGGGTCGCCAGGTATGCCTCGACGGGGGTGTCGCTGCGCGTCCAGGTGAAGGCCACCTGGGTACCATCGGCCGAGATCGATGGAGGTGACGTGAAGGAACCTCCCGGTTGCGGCCCGGTGATATCGAGCGGCTGGATCGACGACGTCGCGAGATCGGCGCGATACCAGAGTTCCCGCACGTGATCGACGGCGCGGACCAGTACCGCGTCTTCCGCGGTCGGATCGGCAATCAGGTCGTAGACGTGCGGTTCGAACTCCGTGAACTGCTTCTTTGGCTCTCCACCGGCCAGGGGGACCATCCAGAGGGCGCTGGCGGGATCGTCTCGGAGGACCGAGGCAGCCAGCACCACGACATCCTCACCATCGACCCGCCGGATGACTGGCGATCCGGGCAGCGGAGAAAATGTGGCGAGTTGGTGTGAAAGCCCGCCTCGCGCGGGGACTCGCCAGAGTGTGGACGTGGTGAAGATTGAGTTGATGGTGTTGATCGGCGTGGTGAGGTAGACCAGCTGGCTGCCGTCAGGGTGCCAGGCCGAGTCCCAGACATTGCGCTGGGCGGTGGTCAGGCAGCGGGCCTTTCCGGTCTCGACTTCGATCACCCAGAGACGGGCGAACTTGAGGTCTTCCTCGAACACGATCGGGTCGTCGCGGTCGTCCTTCTTGCGCTTTTTCTCTTCCTCGGTCTCGGGATCGACCCGGATCACGGAGAGAAATTTCCCGTCCGGTGACCAGGTGAGATCGGACAGGTTTCCTTCCAGATCACCGAGTCGCTGGGCCTCGCCACCGTCGATTGGCAGCAGGTAGATGGACGATTGCTCGCGATCCTTACGGTTCGAAATAAAGGCGAGCGTCTTGCTGTCCGGCGACCAGCGCGGGGAGGAATCCACGGCATCACCGCCCGTGAACCGTTTGGCCGGTTGGCCATCCCGCGAGAGCCAGATGGCGGATACCCCGTGCTCCTCCTTCTTCGAGGCAGGGGTCACGGTGAAGGCCACCATCCTGCCGTCGGGTGAGATAACCGGGGATGACGGGAATTGCTGGTCGGCGATTTCCTCGAAGGTGAGCACGGTCGAACCGGGCGATGTCTGATCAGGCACGAAGTCAGGCTCCGGATGGCGAGCGAGAGAAGTCTCGCGGCAATGTGAACGCTACTGGGCAGGATACCCGGCAACACTGGTCAGGGCACCTGGCAACCGGGCAGCAACACGCAATCGCCCCGCTCCGAGGTGTGCGGAGCGGGGCGAGAATGGCCGAGATGACACGCTGGCAATCAGTCGTTGAACCGGCGGAAGACTGCCGATGCGTTCTGGCCACCAAAGCCGAAGCCGTTGGCCACCGCGACATCAACCGTCATCTGGCGGGAAACATTCGGCGTGTAGTTCAGGTCGCACTCCGGATCGGGATCGGTCAGGTTGATCGTGGGCGGCACGACCCCATCGCGAATCGCCAGGATGCAGGCGAGTCCGGAAACTGCTCCCGCGGCACCCAGCAGGTGACCGAGCATCGACTTGTTTGCCGAAATCGCCAAGTCCTTGGCGTGGTCACCGAAGACCCGCTTGAGCGTGTTGGTTTCGCCAATGTCGCCCAGTGGTGTGGCCGTGGCGTGGGCAGCCACGTAATCGACGGCATCCGGCCCAATACCGGCTCGTTTGAGGGCACCATTGATGGCGGCCGCCTGGCCGCGCCCGCTCGGATCCGGCGCCGTGATGTGGAAGGCATCCGACGTGTAGGCGCCACCGGCCACTTCGCAGATCACGTTGGCACCGCGCCGGGCCGCGTGTTCCTCGGACTCAAGAATGACGATCGCCGAGCCTTCGGAGAAGACGAACCCATCGCGACCGGCGTCGAAGGGGCGGCTCGCGCCAGCCGGATCGTCGTTGCGGCGCGAAAGGGCACCCATGTTGGCCAGGCCCGCAATGGCAACCGGCGTGATGCCCGCTTCGGTGCCGCCAGTGATGACGACATCGGCGTCGCCCCGCTGAATCATGAAGACCGCGTCGGCAAACGCCTGGACCCCAGCAGCACAGGCCGCCACCGAGGTGACGGTCGGACCGTGGATACCGTAGGTAATGGCGATCTGGCAGCTGGCCATGTTCGGCGCGAAGAGCGGGATCAGGAACGGGCTAACCCGTTTGGGGCCGTTCCGCTCCATGTTCAGCACCTCGCTCTCGATGGTGCCGATCCCGCCGCCACCGGTGTTGACCATGACACCGATGCGTTCGCGATTGTCGTCGGTGATTTCCAACCCGGACTGCTCGATGGCCTCCCGCGTGGCGGCCACCGCAAACTGGGCAAACCGATCCATACGCCGGGCAGCCTTGAAGTTGATAAAGTCCTTGGGCACGAAGCCCGGGACCTCGCCCGCGATCTGCACGTCAAGATTGGACGCGTCGAAGTGTTCGATGGTGCGAATGCCCGAACGCCCCGCGGTCAGTCCGGACCAGAAGGCGTCGACACCGATCCCCAATGGTGTGATGGCTCCAAGGCCCGTTGCTACAACCCGAGTCACCAGCCGTGTCCTTTCGTGCGCCGCCGTTGGCGCCTGATGGGAGATCTGAATGCGCAGGAAGCAGCGGCGGCTCGCGCACCAGATACGGGGGCGATCACCAACGCCAGTGGGATCCCATTCGATTCACCCCGATGCCGCAACATGATACTCCAACGACCGCTGCCAGCTACAGACCGAGCTCAGCCAGACCCCGCGTGGGAACCGAGCGGTCAATCCGCTTGATCAACCCGGCCAGGACATTGCCCGCTCCAAGCTCGACGAAGGTGTCGGCGCCCAGACCGATCATGGTTTCGACCGAGGCCGTCCAGTTGACCGGGCGCTCGACGTGATGTTCGAGTTCGGCCCGAATCTCGTCCACGGTGGTGATGGGCTGGGCAGACACGTTGCCGACGATCGGATAGGCGGGTGTTTGCCACGGCAGTTCGTCGGTGATGGCCTTGAGCTGGCGCGACACGTCCTCCATCAGGGGGGAGTGTGAGGCGATGGAGACCGGCAGGCGAGCCACGCGCCTGGCCCCGGCTGCCTTCGCCCCTTCCATAGCCTGCTCCAGCGCCGCCACCTCACCAGAGATGACGATCTGGCCCGGGCAATTGGCATTGGCAACGTTGATGATGCCGGCGACGGATGCCTCTTCGCAGACTCCGCGCAGGGTCTCGTCATCGAGACCGAGGACAGCCGCCATGCCGCCCGGACGCTCGGTGCCAGCAGCCGCCATCAGGCGACCCCGCTCGCGCACCACGCGCAGCATGTCCGGGAAATGGAGCGAACCCGCCGCAACCAGTGCCGTGAACTCGCCGAGCGAGTGTCCGGCCGCGACCACCGGTTGCAGCGAGACACCTTCGTCCCCGGCCTGCTCGATCAGAGCCCGTAGCGCGGCGATCGAGACGGTCAACAGCGCTGGCTGAGCGTTGAAGGTGTCATTTAGCTCCTCAGCCGGTCCGTCGAACATCAGGGCCGAGAAATCGGTGCCGAGAATCTCGTTTGCCTCATCAATGGTGGCGCGGGCAGCCGGGGACTTCTCATAGAGGTCTTTCCCCATCCCCACGACCTGGCTCCCCTGGCCCGGAAACACGTAACCAATCTTCGCTCCAGCCAGTTCCGCGAGTGTCATCGGTCAACTCCTCTGGGCGTATCCCAGGTTAGGTTCAAACATGTTCCTGCGAGACAGCGTCTCACATCAGCCGCGCGTGAATCCACCTTCGGAATCGATCACCTGACCGGTAATCCACGCTGCGTCGTCGCTGGCCAGCCAGGCGACCAGGCGAGCCGCGTCATCCGGCACTCCGACCCGGCCGCTGGCCGTCATCCGCACGATGGCGTCCTTGAGTTCGCCAGTCATCCAGCCGGTGTCGGTCGGCCCGGGATTGACCACGTTGATCGTGATGCCCCGCCGGGCGAGATCGGGCGCGATGCTGGTGCTGAAGGCGATGATCGCCCCCTTCGAGGCGGCGTAGGCAAGTTCGTTCGGCATCGGACCGAGGTGCTGACCCGAACTGAAGTTGATCACCCGACCGCCTTCACCCTTCGCGAACCGGCGGCCAAGCTCAACGGTCAGCATGGCGGTTGCCCGGTAGTTGACGGCAATGTGGCGGTCCAGCGACTCCTCGGTCAGGCTCGCCCAATCATCATGCGTGGACCAGGCGGCATTGTTGACGAGGATATCGACCGGCCCCAGCACCGTCTCCACCGCGTCGAACAGCGGCTCCGCGATACCCGGTTGCGAAAGGTCGATTTCATGGGCAAACGCCCGGCGACCCATGGCCTCCACTTCCCGAACCAGTTCCAGCGGCCCATCCTCCGGTGCGTCATACATGGCCCGGTCGTAGGCCAGGTAGTGGGTGAAGGCGACGTCAGCCCCGGCGGCCGCCAGGCGGCGAACGATGGCCGCACCGATCCCAATCGAGCGCGACGCACCAGTCACCAGCGCCACGCGTCCGGCCAGAGCTTGTGCAGACATCATCTCACCCTTCATTGGCGCCAGAGCCAGCGCTGCCGGTCCCACGTAATTCCGTAAAGCAGGACGACGGCGGTCATCAGAGTTTCCGACACCGCGCGACTGGCCCCGAACCATAGCCCCACCGCCGCAATCGCAAAAAACCCGAGCTCGATGCCAAGCCGCACCTTGCCCGGCACGATGACCGGATGGTCCGTCTTGCCTGGCGGGTCGTTCCGCACCCGGAATACTCCCCAGAGCGCGGCCCCGGCCACCACCGCGACGGTAGCCAGGACACCGCCCAGCCACCCTCCATCACCGAGCCACCATCCGAGGTAGCCGAAGCCAGCGAGCCCGAAGAGTTCGAGCCCGAACCGCACGGCCAGGAACACAAACGGCGTCGAGGGTGGCAGGTCAGCACCCTCGAGCGTTTGGTCAGGCGTTTGCGGCATCGAACCGGCGGATGATCAGGCAGGCATTCTGGCCGCCCAGTCCAAAGGAATGCTTCGAAATGACGTTGACCTGCTGCTCGCGCGCCTCGTTGCCGACGATTTCGAGGTTCACCTCGGGGTCGGGTGTGGTGTAGTTCCGGGTTGGCGGGATGACACCGTCCGTCAACGTGCGCACGGCAGAAATTGTCTCCAGAGCTCCGGCGGCGGCCATGCAGTGCCCAATCGCGCCCTTGATCGAGGTGACTGGAATGGTTGCTGCCCGCTCACCGAATACCTGGTGAATGGCCCGTGCCTCGGCCACGTCACCAGCCGGGGTGGAGGCAGCGTGGGCATTGATGTGGTCGACGTCCTCCGGTGACAATCCGGCATCTGCCAGCGCGGCGCGAATCGCCCGTGCCGCACCGGTGCCCTCAGGCTGCGGGGCAATTGGGTGGTAGGCGTCATTTGAGGTGGCGAACCCGACGATTTCGGCCAGGATGTTCGCGCCACGGGCCTGGGCGAACTCGAGGTCCTCCAGCACGAGCATTCCGGCGCCCTCACCGAGCACGAACCCGGCCCGGGACGCATCGAAGGGGCGCGAAGCACCGCCCGGGTTGTCGTTGGAGTCGGTCACCAGCGCGCGCATGGCGGAGAACCCGGCCTGAAAGAGCGGGTGATTGGTCGATTCGGTCGCCCCGGCAATCATCAGTGGCGCCTTGCCGTACTTGATGGCGTGAAAACCGTCGCCGATCGCCTGGGAACCCGTCGCGCACGCCGTCACCACCGTCGAACTGGGACCACCCAGGCCGAACTGATGCTGCACCGTGTAGGCCGCAAGGTTGTGCGGGAACATCACGTGCAAGTGCGGCGGAACGCGGGATGTGCCACGGTTCAGGAACGTCTCGTGCGCCGGAAGCAGATCGTCGTAGGTACCGCCCACGCAGGTGCCGAAGGCCGCGCCACCAGCCGAGAGATCGGTGGTGAGCTGCAGGTCGTCGTCGAGCAGCCCGGCCTGTTGCAGGGCCTGCCCGGTCGCTTCGAGGGCCATTTTGGAGTAGAGCGAGGTGTTGCGCGCTTCCTTGTGATCGAGAAAGCGCTGGGGCAGGCTGGAGCGGTCGAACGTGCCGTGCAGCACGCACGGGTGCTGGGCTGGGTCGAAACTCTCATTGACGCGAATGCCGGTCTCACCGGCCACGATCCGCGACCAGGTTTCGTCCGCGGAGTTGGCGAGGGATGAAATGGCACCGAGGCCGGTGATGACCACACGGCGCGGCTCGATCGAAGGTCGGGTCTGGTCGGTCACCCGGTGACTCCTTGGTTGGAACTCTTGCGGCAGGCGCGGTGCGCACCAAAGGGGGCACCATGCCAACCTGGATGGCTGGCATGTCCACACATGCGACATGCAGCACTTAACGTTATGGGTAGCATACGGCACGCAGGGTGTGCCGCTGCTCACCCGTTCATCCAGTGACGTGGGTGCCTATTCCTTCGGCGTTTGGGGATGCATCCCCCATTCACCCCACGACGGCGCGTAGTTGCGCGGCTGGCTGAACCCGAGGGCTTTCAGCACCACGTACGAGTTGGCGGCGCGGAACCCACCGGCGCAGTAGGTGGTGGTCGGCGTGGCCGGATCGAGGTCGGCGTACATGGCGCGCAGGTCGTCGAACGAGCGGAAGGCACCGGTCGCCGGGTCGAGATGGCGAGTCCAGTCGACGTGAACCGCGGCCGGCATCGCACCCGCGGCGTGTTCGCCTGAAGCCCGGGAATCGACCCGCTGGCCGGTGCCGGCCCCGATTTCTTCCAGCAATCCATCCAGCGTGCCAACGACGTCCATGTTCGGCGCGATCTCCGTGGCGGAAGGCGTCGGAATCGCCGGCTCATTGCTGAGCGGCTGGCCAGCCTGGTACCAGCCCTGGATACCGCCGTCGAGCATGGCACCGTTTCCGAGTCCAGCGGCATCGAGCAACCAGACGCCATAGGCAGACATCGTGCCGCTGACATCCTCGTAGAAGACCACCGTTTGCTCCGGGCCAATCCCGGCAGCCTGAATCAGCGCCTGCAGGCGGGGCAACCAGTGCTCGATCGCCTGCGGGGAGGAACCGGCCAGCCGTGCAGCGGAGAGGTCCAGCGAGATGGCGCCCGGCAGATGGGCCTGCTGGTAGGCCATGGCCGGGCGGACATCGACGACGAGAAGATCCGGATCGGCGATGTGGCCGGTCAGCCAGTCGACGGAAACAATGGGTGGGATGGACATGGACTGGGGAGTTCCTTCCTGAAGCGGTGCGCCAACCGGGGCGGCGTGCGCAGGCGTAACGTGTATTATCATCCTCTCACCGCAAACCGGCGACCGCATTTACCGGTCGCGGTGCAGCGTCCGGCGTGGATCGACCCCGGAGCTGGGCAACCATCAGCCATCGCTTCCGCGCATTCCCGGATGCCGGAGAGGAAGGAAGATATCGATGAAACTGATTCTTGCCGTCGTCCAGGACGAGGATACCGACGCCCTGACCGAAGCCCTGATCACCGCTGGGTACCGCTTCACCAAGATCAGCACGACCGGGTCGTTCCTGCGTACCGGCAACACCAGCCTGATGATTGGTGTCGAGGACGATGCCGCCCAGGGCGTGATGGACATCCTCCAGCGCACCTGCCGCCGCCGCACCCAGATCGCCGTGCCCTACTCCCCCGCGCTGGAACCCGGCCTGCTCTACATGCCGGAGAACTTCGAGGTCGAAGTGGGCGGAGCGGTCGTCTTCGTTGCCAACGTCTCCCGCTTCGAGCGCATCTAGCCAGCCGCACCCCAGGCTGACCTGGCGACGAGTCCGCCGGCGTCGCGTTGCGGGGGTCACATGAGCCGCATCTTCGCCATCGGCGATATCCACGGCCATTTCACGGAATTGGCCGACCTGATGAACACCATGCAGACCGAGGGTGGTCTCGATCCCACCCGGGATTGCGTGGTGTTCCTGGGTGACTACGTCGACGGTGGACCTCACACGCGGCAGGTGGTTGACCAACTCATCGCCTGGCAACAGGACCATCCACACTGGGTCTTTCTCAAGGGCAACCACGAGGACCTGATGTTGGACGCACTCGTCTACCACGGTCGGCACTACGGCGACTATTTCCTGTGGTGGAACCAGGGCGGGAGGGCCACAGCCTTCTCCTACCTGCCGGACGATGCAACTGCCTACGAACGGGCCATCATGCAACCGGACGAATACATTGCCACCAGCCACCTCGAATGGCTCAACAACCTGCCCTTGATGCACGAGACAGCCGAATTCCTGTTCGTGCATGCGGGGTTCCGCCCGGGATATCACCTGAACGGGCAGACGGAAGAGGACATGCTCTGGATCCGCGGAGCATTCCACGCCGCCCATCACAACTTCGGCAAGCCAGTAGTGTTCGGTCACACGCCATTCGCAACGCCCCAGGTGTTCCGTGATCTCCAGCCCGGACACGAGCACGAGATCGTGGCAATCGGCATCGACACCGTGTTTCATGAAACCGGGCACCTGACCGCGGTTGCGCTCGATCCGGACGATCCCCACGCCCCACCGGCGTTCATCTCCTCACGCGCGATCAGGCGAACGCCCACCGGAGACGCCAGCTGACGCTCCCTTCACCACCGCGACACCAGCCTCCCCCACGCCGCTCCCTCATGTCCGGCACACGGTCGGCCCGATGAATCCTGGCTGCTCCATTCGCGGCACGGCTGTGGTACAAGAACGGCACCAACCCGGCTGGCACAGGGCCGGGAACACGTTCCAGCGGGAGTTGTCAGGGTGACCAATCAGGCAAGCGAATGGGTGGACAAGGTCGATCGCCGCAAGATCGTCGACGTGGCGAAGCAACTCGTCTCGATCCCCAGTGTCAGCGGTGACGAGCTCGAAGTGATGGCGTTCGTCCAGAGCTGGCTCGACGAGCGTGGTATCGGCTATGTGGTGACCGCCAAGGACCCGAAACGGCCGAACGTGATCGCCACCGTCGGCGAGGTTGGGTCCGGACCGCTGGTGACGATGAACGGGCACCTCGACACCGTGCCGATCTCCGATCCCGACGTCTGGAGGACCGATCCGTTCGAGGGCGTCGTCAACGACGAGGGGACCCGGCTCTACGGTCGCGGCGCCTCGGACATGAAGAGTTCGGTTGGCGTGATGATGGTGATGCTGGAGCTCTTCCGCGATGCTGACCTCAGCGGCGCCCTCCAGGCCCACATCGTCTCCGACGAGGAGGTCGGAGCCGAGTTCGGTACGCTCCACGTGCTGGAGGAGATCGAACACGGCAATCTCCCGCGACCGGATTATGTCTTCATCGGTGAAGGCTCGGAGATGAAGGTTCGCAACGCCGAGCGCGGCGGAGTGGCGATCAACGTTACCTTCCTCGGCCGGGCGTCGCACACGGCGGCGGCCCGCGTCACCGGCATCAACGCCATCGCCAAGGCGGCCAAGGGCGTGCTGGCGCTGGAGGAGCATCTCGAACAGTTCCACCCCTCGATTGGGCATCCGGTGATTTCGGTCAACATGATCGAGGGCGGCGTGGCGCATAACGTGGTGCCGGGTTCCTGCACGATCTCGATCGATCGCCGCCTGATTCCGGGCGAGACGAAGGAAACGGTGGTGGCCGACATCGTCGCCAAGTTCGACGCCATCGCGGCCGAGGATCCCGATTTCCGCTACGTGCTGGACGTCGATCCGGACGGCTCCTACATTCCGGCCAATATCACGCCCGAGGATTCACCGCTGGTGCAGGCGTTCCAGGAGAGCGTCCGCCGCGTGACCGGCAAGGAACCCGAGTTTTTCGTGCAGTGGGCAGGCATGACCGACGGCCGGTTCTACCGCCAGCATGACATCGACACGGTGGGAATGGGGCCACGCGGAGAAGGCGCGCATGGAGCCAACGAATCGATCGGGATCGACGACCTGGTGCTGGAAGGCAAGATCTACGCCGAGACGATCGCCCGGCTGCTCAACGCCCGGCCGCTGAACGGCGGCGATTCCGACGTCGCGCCGCCCGCCGACTCCGGGTTCCAGCACGACGACGCGTAGCGCAGACAAGATCGGCAAGCGGAGTCAGGCCAGCGTCACGCTCACGACCGGCTGGGCCCTCCCAACTGGGACGCTACCGTTCGAGGGGGCGGAAGAGGATTTGGTGTTCGCACCACGATATTCGACGGCCCTGGGGGAGGCAGCTGACCTGGTTTCGGGCTGGCGGATGTCGGTGTGGGTTGAGGTGTGGTTGCCATCGCAAGAGTCCCTTCCAAGCTCCATCATGCCAAGGTGACAGGGCCGACACATCCGAGCCAGGCCGTGCACGTCAACCTCGCCAATGAGGCTCGGAAAGTCGGCCCCTACGGCAACGCCCAACTCAGCCCTCCGGATCGCGCAGGCTGGCGATTTCGTCGATGGCGGCGGGGTTTTCGAGGGCGGAGAGTTCGCCGGGCGGCAGGCCGAGCCACGCGGCGCGGGCCACGCGGCGCATGATCTTGGCATTCCGGGTCCGCGGCAGATCGTTGACGAACACCACGCGTTCCGGCCGCAAGGCAGCCCCAAGTTGGGTGCCGATGAACCGGCAGACCTCGACGGCCGTTCCTTCCTCGATCTCCGCACCAGGCACGGCAATCGCAAAGACAACCACAACGTCGCCCTTCTTGTCGTGCGGCACGCCGATTGCGGCAGCCTCCCGCACGAGCGGATGGGCGACCGCCGCACTCTCGACCTCGGCCGGACCGATCCGCTTGCCGGCCACCTTGAGCGTATCGTCGGAGCGGCCCCGAATGTACCAGAACCCATCGGCGTCGATCTCTGCGTAATCGCCATGGACCCAGATGTCCGGGAAGCGCGACCAGTACGTCTCGATGTAGCGCTCCGGACTCCGCCAGATGCCGTTCGTCATGCCGACCCACGGTTCGCGGACGATGAGTTCGCCGACGCCATTGCGAACCGGCACGCCTGCCTCATCGACCACATCGGCAACCATGCCCGGCACCGGTCCGGCGAAGGAGCAGGGCTTGAGGGGCGTGATGGTGAAGCCGGAGACGATGCCCCCGGACGTTTCTGTCCCGCCCGAGTAGTTGACGATCGGGCATTCGCCATCGCCAACCACCTCGAAGTACCACCACCACGGGTCGGGGTTCCAGGTTTCGCCAGTGGATCCCAATACCCGCAATGAGGACCGATCGGTGGCCTCGACAATCTCGGTTCCGGAGGGCATCAGGGCGCGAATCGCGGTCGGGGCCAGGCCAAGGGTGGTTACCCGGTGCCGTTCGACCATCTTCCAGAGCCGGTCGGGCCCCGGGTGGTCGGGCGTACCTTCGAGCAGCACGATGGCCGCCCCGAGCGTGAGGCCACCACAGACCAGCCACGGTCCCATCATCCAGCCCATGTCGGTCAACCAGAAGACGACATCATCGCGCTGCACATCGAAGCTGTAGGCCATGTCATGGGTGGCCTTGAGCGGGAACCCGGCATGTATGTGCACGGCGCCCTTCGGCTGGCCGGTGGTGCCGGAGGTGTACAGGATCATGCAGGGATCGTCGGCCGCCGTTGCTTCGGTCGCAAACTCCGGGGACGCCACATCAACGGCTTCGTGCCACCAATGATCGCGCCCTTCCTGCCACCCGATCTCTTCGCCGAGGCGATTGACAACCAGCACCGCGGAAACGTGAGGCAGCCGTTTCAGTGCCTGGTCTGCCACGTCCTTCATCCGCACCGGCTTGCCCCGCCGGGGAAAGGCGTCGGCGGTGACCAGCACCGACGCGTCACAGTCGGAGAGGCGGGCGACGATCGCCTCTTCGCCATAGCCGGAGAAGAGCGGCACATAGATCGCGCCGAGCTTGCCGCAAGCGAGGGTGGCGGCCACGATTTCAGGGATCATCGGCATGAAAATGCCAACCCGGTCCCCCTTCTGCACACCCAGGTCACGCAAGGCGTTGGCGCACTGGTTGGTCAGGGCATCGAGTTCACCAAACGTGAGTGTGCGAACGGATTCGTCATCGCCTTCCCAGATCACGGCGGTGCGGTCGGGGTCGCTGGCGGCATGACGATCGAGGGCGTTGGTCACGTAGTTGAACCCGGCACCGGGGAACCAGCGCGGCCAGGCCTTGCCCTGGGAGAGGTCCCACACGCGATCGAACGGCTGATGCCAGTCCAGATCGAGATCGGCCAGCACGGATTTCCAGTATCCCTCCGGATCGGCGGCTACCACGTCGTAGAGCGCGGTGAGATTGGGCACACGCATTCGGGCCATCAGGCGACGGAGGTTACTCCGCTCAATGGTTCCTTCGCCTGGTTCCCAGGCAATCACATCGGTTTCGGGGGCGACATCACCGGACATGCGCGGTGGTCCTTCCATGACTGGCGACGGGATCGTTTCGACGGAGCCATTGTTCGGGTGGTGACGGGCCCCGTCAAGGAGGAATCCTGGCGATGAACAGGGCCGATCGGGCGATGTTCCGGCAGGTCCGCGTCTCGTACCATGTGAAAGGCAGCCATTCTGGCTGGCAGCGGAGGATTTCCTTGGCCAATACAGACAGTAAACGCGACCGTGCGCGGGAGTCTGCTTCCTCGCCACAGCCGCCGGTGCGGCACGCCTTTCGCGTGCGCGACCTATCGAGTCCGATCTTCACGGAGATCTGGTTGGTGGCGGCAGTGACCACCATCCTGGGCACCCGGCTCTACCTCGCCATCACCGGCTATCCCCAGGTGGGCGGCAGCACTCTCCACATCGCCCATATGCTCTGGGGCGGCCTGGCGATGGTGATTGCCTTTGGCGTTCTGTTGATCATGGCCAGCGCCGTCTGGAAACCAACCGCGGCCCTGATCGGTGGTTTTGGTTTCGGCCTCTTCATCGACGAGGTCGGCAAGTTCATCACCAAGGACAACGACTACTTCTACCGGCCCGCCATCGCCGTGATGTACGCCGTGCTGGTGATCCTCTTCCTGCTGGCCCGCTCGATTGACCGGTTCGACCGGATCAAGCCCGGCGAACGCGTGCTCTACGCCACCCAGTGCCTCGACGAGTACACCATCGGCCGGCTCGACGAAGAAGGCCGGCAAGCGGGGCTGATGCATCTCCAGGAAAGCGGGATCGACACCGACTACACCCGATCGCTCAGGGAGCTGCTGGAGGGACTGGAGCTCCCGGACCGTGAAGAGACCTCGCGCCTGGTGACCTGGCGTGACCGGATGGCGAACCGCTACTGGTCATTCGTCGGCAATCCGTGGATGCTCCGGCTGGTCTTCATCGGTTTCGGGATCCAGATCGTCAACTGGTCGGCGTCGTTGTGGCTGGCAATCGACCAGGGAACCTTCGACCTGTTCGACGGGATCAACTTCAGCGAAGCCGGCACGTTGGTTTCCGGCTTCCTGGCCGGGGCGCTGTCGGTCTACGGCCTGATTCGGCTGGTGCAGGGGCAGCGGCTCGATGGGTTGAAGGCACTGGCCGGGGCGACCCTCATCAACCTGTTCTTTGGCCAGTTCTTCGCCTTCGCATCGGCGGAGTTTGCCGCATTGGGTTCCCTGCTGCTGCAGCTCTTCATCCTCGGAGCGCTCCGGTTCGGCATCACCGCCGAGGAGCACACCTCACCCGGGCAGAACGTGGGGCTGCCAATGGCCGAACTCCAGGCAAAGTCGGACTCGGGAGACGATTAGGACCGGACCACAGCCGACGGCGACGTGCGGCCGGCCAGGTGCGGTTTGCGCGGCACAACCGGCTCGCGCATCGATAGCCGGTCTCCCCGCCACCAGTGACGCGCCGTCCGGATCACATTGGCGACGAACATCAGGCCCGCCACGGTCATTGCGGCTCCGACATAGGGCAGCAGCGGCAGTTCGGCCAGGATCACGATAGCCCCTGTCCAGACGGTGAGAATCCAGAGCGTCCCTCCGGCCAGGGCCATCCGGCGGGAAGAGAGCGACTCGAGCGTCGGCACCTGCTGGCGCCCCGCCACGGGTGCATATCGCTTCAGCCAGACAAGGAAACTGGAGATCTTGAAGAAGAAGCCCTGGATGGCAGTGCCGGCCACACCAACCAGCGCCAACCAGATCACGGCCACCCAGATTGGATCGTTGGGGAGCGCGTGCCGGTTCATGCCCATCGCCACCAGCAGTGGCACCACCAGCAGCATGCCGATGCTGGCGCCCAGGAATGGCACCCAGATGTCGATGCCGCGACGCAGCCGCCGCTGGAACAGCACGCCAATCTGCACCGCAAAGCAGATCACTCCGCCCAGGAGCACCAGTGCCGCGCCGGAGATCACCGTTCGGGGCCAATGCAGGTGCAACGCAGTCGCGATCGTCCACGACCCGGCAACCACACACCCGAGTTCCAGCCAGGCCAACCATGGACGGAAATGCTTTTCGGAGAGTGTAAACATGCAGACCAGCCGGTAACTGACGCCGGTCAGCATCACCAGAATCCAGCCGCCGAGCATGAAGCTGGCGTGACTGCCAATGAACCCCAGCAGGCCGGCCCCGAGCATGCCATTGCTCTTGTTGAACGCCAATACCACCCCCATTGACATACCCATCAGGGAGCCGAGCAGCCCCAGCACGATGTGCCAGCTGACGACATCGCGCCGCCCCGACCGCAACCAGGTGAGATAGACCGTTGCGGCATAGATCAGGAAGGCGATCCCCAGCATCGTGCCGCCCACCGCCAACCCGGGCAACCAGGCTCGCACCAGTCCGAACAGGAAGAATCCCAACCCTGCCGCATAGAACCAGAACGAGAACCGCGCTGCTTCAACCGAGACAAGTTCTGCTTGCAGCACCACCGGGACCAGTTGGTAGCTGGCACCGATGAGCATCGAACCAACGAACCCCAGCGTGACCAGATGGATCAGAGCCAGCAACCGGATGTTGTTGAAGTTCTCCTGCAGCATGGGAAGCGTCCACGGCGCCGAAACGACCAGCGTCAGGAACGAGAGCATGGATAGGGCCATGAATCGTGCCGGCAGGTCGAGGGCCGGGGCGTGGCGCGTACTCATCGGCATCACACCTCTGGCTCCAGCGCGATCGGCTTATGGATGTGCAGTTCGACCTGCTGCGGTCCCAACTCCCGGGTGTGATGCCGGTAGCCCAGCTCATCCAGTTGCGGATAGAGGTGGATTGGCCGGCGAACGTGGTGCACGCGAAGTGTCTGTCCGGCAGGCAGGTCTTCCATCGCGGTCAGGATCCGAATCATCGGCTCCGGCGGCACCAGTTCGCTGACATCGATCGTCAATTCGGCATCAAAGCTATCAGGCTCCCATGCGGGCGACGGTACGGGTTCAGATTCGAACTCGACGTTCGATGTCGCGCGATGGAAGTCGACCTGCCACCGGTCAGCATCCAACCGGACGGCCCAATGGTCGAAGCCGAGTTTGCCGAGCGCGTCGTAAAGGGGAACGGGTTCAAATCCAACCAGCACCCGCAGGACCCCGCCGTCCGGCAGGCGCCGCGCTGCCTCCGAAATCGCATTGAACGGCTCCAGTCCCCGGTCAAGCATCGCCTGCGCATCGAGTTCGGCGTCCACCGTGGCTGTGCCAACCCAGGCCGGTTCCTCCCCGCAGTTCCGGCACGGCTCGCCAGCCGCCTCGTGCGCAACCGCCACATCGAAACCAGCGGCCACGTTGAGCTCCCGCACCAGCGCCGCCGGATCGAGTTCCGCGATCCGAGCAGCCTGTTCGACGGTCACCAGCCGGCTCTGGACCTTGCGCAGAAGAGGATTCTTCAGGCGGCTGAAGGCTGGGGAGATCCCGGTCAGGGTATTGAGCAGCTCCGGATAGGTTTCGAGCACGCGGCTGATCTTCCAGTCGCCGGCAATCGGGGTGGACGGCGTGGCCATGAGGGCGTCCTTTCCAGGGTGATGCTAGCCGCGGTGGCGAGAGGTGAGGGCGTCCCGCCCCGCGGGTGAGATGTCATCGGTGGACCAGGGCGGATCCCAGACGAACTCGACAGTGACGTCGTCCAGGCCTGGGTGGCAGGTTTCGAGCACGCGCTGGACGGCATCCTCAATGGATGAGTGCAGGGGGCAACCGGGGGTGGTGAGAGTCATCTCGATTTGGGCGGCAGTGTCGTTCAGCCGCACCGCGCGAATCAGGCCCAGGTCAACGATGTTGATGCCCAGTTCCGGATCGATCACGCGCAGCAGCGAGCGCACGACGCCTTCCTCGGAGAGTTCGTCGCCTCCGCCGACCGGAAGCGGTGCCTCCTGCTGCAGGATGCCATCGGCACTGATGAAGTCCTCTCGCCAGGGAGGATCCCAGACGAGGTTGAACTCGATCCGGTCCACACCGGGGTGACGGCGGTGGATGGCCTGCTCGATGGCGAGCCGGAAGTTGACCGGCACTTCGGGCGCGAGATCGGGGAGGGTCATCGTCAGGCGAACGTCGTTTCCGTCCACCTCAACCCCGTAGATCAGGCCCAGATCGACCGGATTGATGCCAAACCCTGGCACGACCACCCGGGTCAGCGCCACGAGCATATCCTCCGCCGTTGCATCCTGCTCCGCGCGAATCGCCATCTCCTGCTCCTCACCAATCCCTACGCCCCAGGTTGGTTTTTACCAGTATGGTTCGTTGGCCCGGGAGCGCGCCCCACCCCAAGGGATGGCTTCCAGTCAGCCGCTGGTGCCGCTGCTCCATCCGCTCAGACCGGAACCAGGCCCACCTCAGCCGGGATCCACGCGGGCTCTTTCAGGCCAGGCTGGTGATGCGAACCTGCCAGGTATCGGGACCTTCTTCGAGGTATTCCCACCCCACCTTGCCTTCTCGCTCGGCCATGAACTGGTAGTAGAGCGGTTTCGGGTCGTGGTCATTGATCAGCCGCATTGACGTGCCCGCCGCCAGTGCATCGAACGTGTTGAAGATCAGCGGATGCCGTTCGCGCGGAACGACCTCCCGCACGTCGACGGTGATAACCTCGGACTCCGAATGCTGTGTCATGGGTCATTCCTTCCGCGTGACGGCGAACCTGGCTGGGTCATCCAGCTCAGGCCGGACCATCTGTCCTACCGACGCCCGGACCGGTATCGCGGACACCCTGAGCAGACATGCCTGGGCGTCGCGGTGCCTTTCGGGTCATCAAGTCCGACAAACATCATCGGACTTGATGACTTCAAGTGTAGGAACGGACAGGAGCTGATCGCCCCACCCCAAGGGATAGCTTCGGGTCACGATGCACCACAATCAGGGTCATGACGCGTCGCCATAGGAATAGGGAGACCGAATGGCAGCGTTGCACGAGCGCGTGCCCTCGAAGCAGGCGATCTGGTGCAGGATGATGTCGTTGGTGGACTCGATATCAAGTTCGAGGTCCACCCCAAGAGCTGCTGCACCCTCAACATCAACGACGTGGCGGAAGATGATCACGGTGTTCTCGTCCAGCCATACCCAGACGACGTAGTATTCGGACCCACGCGCTAGCTCAGCGTCCGCGAACATCCCATAGCTCTCATAGCCGTCGATGGGAACCGCAACTTCTGGAAAATCGTCGTTGACGGTGCGGATCCGCTCGGGTGTCCAGGCACCAATCTCGGGCTCGAACCCCCGGATTTCGATGGACAGCACTGCCGTCGGCATTGAAGCGCGATCTTCCGACCAGGTATCCCAACTCCCATAAACAACCTGGAACGATCGATGGAAATCGAACACCCCCTCGGAATACATGCTGTCCTGCCGAGAGTTATAGGCAACATGATCGGTGTACTCGTAGAAGCGGCGGATGGCCTCGCCTCCAATGCCGTAGTAGGAGTTCTCGTACGTATTCCAGCCGGGCACACGCAGGCGCAGTCCCCGGGAAACCAGGCCGGAAATACCAGTCGTCTCGCCCTGATCGAGCCGGTCACGTTGCAGGGCCGCCACATCCTCCATCGGAATGTCTCCGACCTTGTCGTTATTCCAGGCTTGTATGACGACTACCATCGCGTTCTGTTGAAAGACGACGACGTTGAACACCCCGTTCGGACCGCCGAGGTCCATCTGGAACGCCGACGCCGCATCGACACCATCAAGGTCAAGCGGGCCGGAGTCCTCACCGAGCCAGTCCTCGATCGTGCCAAGATAGGCATCCATCCCTCGCTCGGCATCCCGGTCGCCAGGAAACGCCATCAGCGTCACGATCACCTTCTGGGGCGAGGTTCGCAGGTGCTGGATGTAGGTCAGGTCCGGGTTGGCCCGGCGAATGGCGGT
>CAZNQC010000051.1:0-1216 GCA_964574825.1 uncultured Sphaerobacteraceae bacterium
ACCGGCAACGACTTCCACCACACCGATCTCACCCCCGCCCTCCCGGCCTGAAAGCCCCCCCAACATGGCATAATACGTAGAGCCACGTGGCACCCGGACGAGGTGCGCCGTACCCGGTCGACGACAAGACGGCGCGTGAAGGAGGCCCTCCATGGCCTGGTTCGTCCTCGTCCTCTCCGGTGTCTTCGAAGCTGTCTGGGCAACCGCCCTCGGCAAGAGCGACGGCTTCACCAAACCCCTCCCCACCACCATCTTCGGCCTCGCCCTCATCGTCAGCATGGGTGGTCTCGCCTATGCCATGCGCTCGCTGCCAGTCGGCACCTCCTATGCCATCTGGGTTGGCATCGGCGCCTCGCTGACCGTGGCCTATGCGATGTTCACGGGATCGGAACCCGTCTCGATCCTCCGTATCGCCCTCATCGCCGGGCTGATCGGCTGCGTCATCGGCCTCAAGCTGGTCCACTGATCGCAGCCTCCCCAAATCCCCCGGATTCCCAGGGGGCGAGGGGGATGGCGAACTCCTATGCTCAATTTCGGTGGTGCCACCGGGGACGTTCGGGTCGAGTGACCCAAACGTCCCCGGACCCTTTCCCGGCCACCACCGCATGAACATCTCACCGCACAGGAGTCACCACCATGTCGCTCACCGATCGATCCCTCTCCCGTCGACACGTTCTCACACTGGCCGCCGCCGGAAGTGCTGCTGCCCTCATCCCAACCACCATCAGCGCTCGTCAGGACGCCAGCCCTGCCGCCGAAGAGCAGGGTGGCATGCCGCCATTGCCGGAAGGCGCCACGGTGGTGGCCGAAGGTCTCTGGAACCCTGGCAACATCGTCTTCGGCCCCGACGGCACGCTCTATATTGCCGAAACCGGGGTGGCCGGAGACCCGCCAACCGAGATTCCTGCGACTCCAGGCACGATGGGACCGGATCCGCTGGTCCCACCCCAGGTCAGCCAGGTTGCCCCCGATGGTACCCAGTCGGTGCTGACCGCCGAGGTTGGGGGTGTCGGCATTGCCGTTCACGATGGTGAGGTCTACGTCGCGAACGGCGGCACCTCGGTCTCGATGGGCCTGATGCCGATCGCCGCCGAGAACACCATCAATGCCATCAACATCGAGACCGGTGAGGTGCGCTTCATCGCCGAACTGGGAACCTACGAATCCGAGTTCAACCCCGATGGCACTGATCTCAATCCCAATCTCTACGGTCTCG
>CAZNQC010000051.1:1316-2758 GCA_964574825.1 uncultured Sphaerobacteraceae bacterium
ATCACCTTCGATGCCGACGGCAACCTCTACGTCACCGTCAACTCGATCATTTCCGGGCCAGATGCACCTCTCGGCCAGGTCCTCCGCTTCGACGGCATCGCCGCCTAACGCAACCTGCCTCCGCGCCGGAACACTGGTGTTCCGGCGCGGCACCTCCCCGAAAGGACATCCCATGTCATCGTTCCGGCGCAGGCTTGCCGCCTGCTTCGCCGTTCTCATGCTCGCCCTGATGACCATCGCCCCAGCTACTGCCCAGGATGCCGACATCTCGTTCACTCACGAAAAGATCGATGCCTACGGCTTCCCGGAACTTTCCATCACCTTCAACGGCATATCGTTTGAAACTCCCAGCGAAGTGGCTGCTGGTTATCACACCGTCGTGCTGACTCCTGGTGAGGGCTTCGCCGTCTATGCCGATTTCATGCAGGTGCCGGACGGCCTCTCGCACGAGGAAGCCGTCGAACTCGCCCTCCAGGCCGGGGCGATGGATGTCACCTCACCAGGTTGGACCTACGGCGGCGGATCCTATGCCTTCGCCAACACCACGATCACGTTCATCGTGAACCTGGACCCAGGCGAGTGGCAGATCGCCGCCTCGTACATGACCGAGGAAGACGGAGCCGAAGAGTTCATGGAACTCTACCCGCTGACCGTGACCGCCTCCGATCCGGCCACTCCGATGCCGGTCGACGGTCCGGCCGCCGATGTGATCATGACCCTTGAAGACATCGCCTTTGGTGGGCTCGAAGATCCGGTGGCCGCCGGGCCGACCCTGTTCGAAGTCCGCAATACCGGCGAGCAGCCGCGCCAGATGGTGCTCTTCCGCACCGATCGCGCCCTCACCTCGGACGACTTTGCCGCCTGGTTCGCGGCCATGGAGTCCGGCACGCCGCCAGCCGCACCGTTCGCCATGACCTGGGTTGGCTACGCAGCGTTGACGTCGCCTGGCTACTCGACCTGGATCGAACTCGATCTGGAACCAGGTACCTACACGGCAACCAGTTGGGTGATCGATCCGGAGACCGGTATGCCAGCCTTGTTGCTCGGCATGGTCCAGAGCTTCGAGGTGAAGTAGGTCTCAGGGCCACCAAATGAAAGGGGACGGATGCTCGCAAGCGCCGTCCCCCCTTCTTAATGTCCGTTTCCCCCAGTCAGGCGGCACCGGACAATGTCGCCTGCTCGATGGAGGGGAGGAAGGCGTGCCGGAAGAGTGCTGCCAGCACTTCCTGGCGGCTCTGGACGCCCAGCTTCTCGTACACCGAACGCAAGTGCCACTCCACCGTATGCTCGCCCAGGAACAGGGCGGCGGCGATGGCGACATTCGTCCGCCCAAGGGCCAACTGCTCGACGATCTCGGTCTCTCGCCGAGTCAGTCCCCAGCTGGCGGGAATGCGCGGTCCGGCCGGCGGTGCATCGGGCGCCAGCACGACCGCGCGTCCCCC
>CAZNQC010000051.1:2858-5546 GCA_964574825.1 uncultured Sphaerobacteraceae bacterium
ATGACGCGCCCCACTTGCTGCACGAACTGCACTTCGCTCTTGCGATACGGCCGCTTTGGATCGCGCCGGTAGGCCTGCATGGCCGCCACCGGCCGGTCCTGGTGACGGAAGATCGAGAGGATCGTGCCTCCAACCGGACTCCGGGTCTCGTGATAGTGGCGGTAGTGCTCGCTGGGGGAAACATGCGCCAGGTCGCGCTTGGCAAACCCCCAACAGGCCTGCTGGTCCTCCTGGAAGGCCACGCTGTGTAGACCCCTGCGTGCCAGTTCCGGCAGTTCGGCGTAGCGCGTCGGCAGGGCCAGATAGACCTCGCGCAACCATTCGAGCCGGGCATCGCCATCATTCTCGCTGGCGGCCAACAGTGAGTTGACGAGCATCGTGCGCCGGTCGAGCCCGAAGAGCCGGAATCCGTCCCACCCGATGGCCTGCTGCAGGGAGGAAGCGATGCGGCTAGCGAGCAGCGGTGCCGGCAACCCCGATGCCGCAAGGTCGTTGATCTGACGGCGAGCTCGTTCCTGGGCGTGGGAGAGTCTTGGCATGGCAGGCGGTCACCACTGATGAATGCAACGATGCAACGCGGAGAAGCGGAGTTCATCCAGACTACTAACGTTGCCGCCCCGCGTGCCGTTCCCGCCCGGGAATCGGTCGACCTCCCCAAAAGGCCAGATTTTCCAAGTTGAAACTTGGTATATCGTGGACCCCACGACACGCTGGCAGCGAAAGGCAACCACCAGGATGATTCCCAATACCAACGAAGAGGTTATCGAGCAGTTTCGGGCCAACGGAGGCGACGTTCCCGCGCCATATCCCGATCCACCGCCAATGCTGATTCTGCACACGGTGGGCCGCCGCAGTGGCAACGAACACCTGACGCCGATGCGGAGCCTGCCCGATGATGGCGGCTGGTACGTCTTCGGGTCGGCACATGGCAGCGAACGCGATCCCGACTGGGTCTGGAACATCCGGGCCAATCCCGCCATCGAGATCGAGGTGGGCACCGCAACAATTCCCGTGCAGGCAACCGAATTGACCGGAGCGGAGCGGGAGGACGTCTTCGCGCGGCAGGTTGACCGTTTCCCATACTTCGGGGAAATGCAGGCGAAGCTGGAGCGACCGATTCCCGTGATTCACCTGCAACCACGCAACTGATCCAGTCAGCGCTACGGCCCACACCCATCATCCTCAACGACAAGACGCTGCGATCGACCGACCCAGCACAACCACACCGGGGAACCATGCATGCCTAACGACTTCAATGCGAATGTGATTGCCGAGTTCAGAGCCAATCAGGGGAAGGTTGGCGGGATGTTCGAGGGATCTCCGATGGTGCTGCTGAATACCGTCGGGGCTCGGTCCGGAAAGGTCCACACCCACCCGCTGGTGACATTCCAGGACGGTGACGACCTCTACATCATCGCCTCGGCCGGTGGGCGGCCGCAGAACCCCGCCTGGTACCACAACCTGGTTGCCCAACCGGAGGTGACGATCGAGATTGGCAGCGAAACGCGGGGCGTGACCGCGCACGAACTCGATCCCGCCGAGCGGGCCGTGATCTGGCCACGGATCGTCGAGCGGATGCCGGGATTCGGTGAATACCAGGAAAATACGGGTGGCCGCATCATCCCCGTCTTCCGGCTCGATCCACGCTGAACGGCTCGCCAGTGCTTGCACTTCGCGAGGAGGTGCCTATGATGGGCGGCAACGTTCACCATGCCGCTACAGACGACGGCAGGTATCCCATGGCGGTTTCCCTCGATCGCACCCATCAGGCCCTGACACCGGAACAGGTCGACCAGTTCCACACCGACGGCTACCTTGTGCTGAAGGGGTTCTACCGCCCGGACGAGGTCCAGTCGCTGGTGGATACCTTCATGGAGATCCATCGCAACGGACCGGTGGAGGGCCACTTCAACCCGAAGACCGCCGAGGAAGCCAAGGGCGATCCGCTGAAGATGTACCCGCGAATCATGCATCCGCATCGGTTCAATGATGTTGCCCGCGACTACCTGCTGGATGCCCGGCTGGAACCGGTGCTGGCCGATCTCTTCGGCGAGGAACCGCTGGCCGCCCAGAGCATGCTCTACTTCAAGCCGGCCGGTGGCCGGGGACAGGCGTTGCACCAGGACAACTTCTACCTGAAGGTCGATCCGGGCACCTGCATCGCTGCCTGGCTGGCACTCGACCACGTGGACGCCGAGAATGGTTGCCTTGAAGTCGTGCCGGGCACGCATGCGATGGACCTCTTCTGCCCGGAAGAGGCCGACCGATCCGTCTCGTTCACCCGGGAATACGTGCCGCCCCCACCGGGCCTGGAGCAGGTGCCGGTCCACATGGAACCGGGCGATATGCTGTTTTTCAACGGGTCGCTGGTCCACGGCTCCGGCCCCAACACGAGCCAGGACCGGTTCCGGCGCTCATATATCTGCCACTACATCGGGCGCTCGGCCGAGCGGATGTCGGAGTGGTACCGGCCGATCCTCACCTTTGCCGGTGACGAGGTCGTGATCGACGCCAATACCGGTGGCGGCCCCTGCGGCACCGAGGTTACGGCTGGTCCGCACTGAGGCAACCAGGTGCTCCCGTACAATGGCGTTGAAGGCAGAGGAGCACGCCCATGCACACCATCATCATCGAATCCGATCGGGCCTATGCCCGTCTCCAGGAACTGGCTGACCGGGAAGGCAAGAG
>CAZNQC010000051.1:5646-16682 GCA_964574825.1 uncultured Sphaerobacteraceae bacterium
GGGGATTGCTTCGCCTACGCCCTGGCCATTGATCTCGACGAGCCACTCCTCTTCGTTGGGAACGACTTCTCTCAAACCAACGTGACGGCCGCTCTACCCCCACAGTGATCGGGCAGCACAGAGCAATCACGCTCGACAGGCTCATGCCAGCCCGCTTCGCCACCAACTGACCTTCATCAGATGCATATGGCCGTAACGCCCTTGACATGGTCGCCTCATTGGTCAGACTCGGAGTCCAAACCCGAAAGGAGGGACTCATGTCGACCATCGATCCTGTCTGCGGGAGAGAGTTGGAGCGAGGTGACATTGCTGCCTCGGCGCCATACGGTGTGCTCCTCTACCAATTCTGCAGCGAAGAATGCCGGGACGCGTTCGAAGCCGATCCCGTGAAATACATCAGCCACGATCCCGGTGCCGATGTGCTGGTGGGCACCACTGAGGATGATCATCAGGTTCCGCAGAACTGGCGCGACCCCGACGACCTTGAAGGCCGCCCGCCCGGTGCATGATCCTCACCCGCCTGCCGTCGTTTAGGAGAGACTCCATGACGAATCACGACAACCAACCCGGAGAATATAGGCCAGCCGGTGAATCAACCGAGCCTGGCCAGACGTTTTCCGTGGCCGAGATCGCCACGGCATTCGACGTTTCCCCGGTACGGGTGGAACGCGCCATTGCCGGCGAATTCGGGGCCGCGGCCACCCTCGACGACCGTGCCGTGCAACACCTGGCCGAAGCGCTGCTGGTGGATAAGCCACTGGCCGAGCGCCAGGCTGCCCTGATGGAACTGGGCGCGTTCACACCCCGGTCAGACCACGAGATCGGTCTCGGTGAAAAAGATCCCGCTGAGGAGAGTGACCGCCTGGTCCGCAACAGCGATCGGGGTGACGGTGAGCGCAGCGATTAGCTCGGTTCAACCCTGGGCGAGTTCGGCCAGTAGCCGCCACATCTGCAGGTTTCTGCCTGCCACCACCCGGTCCATCGCTACCAGGCCGGTTTTGCCAGGTTCGCGGCGACCGTGCCCGGTCTTGCTTACAGTCCGAACGTGGCGTTAAGCCAGTTGAATACCTTGAGGGCGAACAGGTTGGCCGCCCCTTCCTCGTCGTGCAGGCCCGCGCCGTCGGCGTTGGCGAACAGGATGTATTCCTTGGGTGCCGTGATCGCATCATAGAGTGGCATGGCATCCCCACCACGTGAGTCCGCTTCGCCCTCCAGGATCAGGGCTGGGCACTGGATCTGTTCAGCAATGCCAACGAGGGTATACGGCGGATAGCTGCGGAGATAGGCAATTGGGGTCGGTTCGCCATGGGTCAGCATCCCACGCTCCATGGCGAAAGCCAGCATCTCGTCTTCCGCCATCTGCGCTTCCAGCCAGGCATTCAACTCGTCGTCATGGTCGGTTCCGGCTTCGAAGAGCGCGCGTTGCTCGGGTGGGAAGAGATAGTTGACCCGGCTACCCGGCGAGTACTGGGCGGCATCGGCAATCACCGCACCCAACCGGTGTTCGGCGGTGGCGGCACGCGGAGCGAGATACCCACCCCAACTCCGGCCCATCAGGGCAATCCGGTCCGGATCGATCTCTGGCCGCTCCAACACATAGTCGACCACCGGCGTGACGACCGCCTCCCAATCGGGCCGGAAGTACAACTGCTGGTCCACCAGCACCTGCCCTTGCCCCGGACCATCGAAAATCAGGCAGGCATAGCCCTGCTCCAGTGCGGCAGCGCCGCCCGCCAGATAGCTTTCCTCACGCGTTCCGTCATAGCCACCGGTGATGATCAACAGCGGAAACGGCCCGTCGCCAGCGGCGGGCAGCAGCAGGTACCCGGGCAGCGTGGTGTCTTCGTAGGGAATGTCAACCGCCTCGCCCGGCCGGTCGAAGAGGACCATCGCCTGCTCGAACGCCCGGCGCTGGCTGGCGAACGATGTCACCAGACCTTCCTGCAGCGGGGTGATGAACAGGAAGACACTGGCCGTGCGGTAGTAGGTGCAGGCGCGCAGGAAAGCGTCGCGGGCACTGACCGTGTTGCCCGCGGCCAGCGCTTCGTGGGCCAGGGCTTCGGATCGCTCGCCGAGCGCGTACCACTCGCGATACCAGGCATCCCGGTCACCATCGGGGATGCGGCGAGCGGTGATAAACGCCTCGCCAATATCCGCACCGCGATAGGGAATGGTGTCCAGCGCTCGAATGAACTGGCCGTCGAACTCCGGGTCGGAAAATGCCACGGCAGTCAATGTCGGCTCGGCAGTTGCCGCGGGACTGGCCACTGGCGACGCATCCTGCGCGAGGACAGATGAGGGAGAAGTCGCGGTCATTCCGGCGAGGACAGCAGTCATGCCAATAGCTCCGTGTCGAACGGCCGAACGCCGCGAGAATCGGGGAGAAGTGATCGATAGCGAGCCGAGTACTGTTGGCAAGTCGGACGAAGTCATGAGGCAACCTTTCGCGTACAACGTGTCAGGCAATGGCCCGCGCAGCGGCAACAGAATCGGGCTCGTCCGTGGTCAACGTGACCGTCGCGCTGGCATCCGGCACCACTCCACGGGAGAATCAGTCGCCTCACCGGAGGTGAGACCGAGACCGGCTAGCCATCGCCAGCTGGCAGCGGATCACCTCCTTCAGGCGAGGACTCCTCAGCCTCGGAGCCCGGCGTCACGGATTCCAGAAACCAGATGTCTGGCGAAACCGTGATACCGCCCAGGTCCAGTTGGTCCAGCAGGTCATCCGACCGGGCAAAGAGTTGGGCCCGGTAAAGGTCATCCCACTCGATGAGGACCCAAACATCGTCTGGTGCCAGGGCATTCCGCAGAATGGTCTCGGTCAAGGCTCCGTACGCCCGTCGCACTTCCGTGTGTCGCCGGAACGACTTGTGCCAGCGATCGAAATCTGCGCGTTGATGGTGCATGAGCATCGCTGGCATCGCTCCAGCACCTCCCAATGGTTCGCTCGGTCCCAATCCAGGCCCCATCTGCAATCTAGCAACCATCACCGAATGGCCAAAAGCGGGAAACTACGCATTCGCCAGTGCCCGCAACCAGGCACGCAGTCGCTACAATGGCAGCCAGGAGGCTTTCAGGTCGTGATCGGCCGGAGCCTGCCGCTCGATCAGGAACCCCACCTACACAGTCGAATGCGTACCGGCCAGGGAGGCGAATGTGGGTGAAGGTGTGCCAGGAATAGCGGATGGCGCCGTCAACCCAAACGCCAATTCCGGCCAGACGCACCGGACACCGGACATGTCCGCTAGCGATTTGATGACCGCCCAGGAAGCAGCAGCTCGTGTTGGCGTCAATGAACGAACCATCCGGCGCGCCATTGCCAGCGGCAACCTTCTGGCCTTCAAGCAGGGCGGGGCGTTTGCGATCGCGCGCGCAGACCTCGACACCTGGCGCCGGAGCCGGCCGACCCATGACGTCTCTGCCGGCACACCCCGCACACCCTCTCCAGACCTGGCCTCACCTGGCCGGACCTACGGCAGTCTTCCACGCCCCTTGACCTCGTTCATCAGCCGTGATCAGGAAATCGCCGCCGCGGGCGCGCTCCTGTTACGTCCGGAGGTTCGCCTCGTCTCCCTGACCGGACCGGGCGGTGTCGGCAAGACCCGCCTGGCCATTCGCCTGGCAAGTGACCTGGCCGATGCCTTCGCCGACGGAGTCTGGTTCGTGCCACTGGCCGGTGTCACCGAGCCTGATCTCGTTGTCGACACCATCGCCTCCACCCTCGGCACGCCGATTGCAATTGACCAGACTCCCCAGGCGGCGCTCAAGGCGTTCCTGGCCGATCGCCAGGCACTACTGGTGCTCGACAACCTGGAGCAGGTGATCGACGCGGCTCCGGACATTGCCGACCTCCTGGCCACTGCTCCCGGCATCACCGTCCTCGTCACCAGCCGGACGCTCCTGCGGCTGGCCGGGGAATATGCATTCCCCGTGCCACCACTCGACGTGCCAGCGGCCGGGGACGAGGACATTTTCGTCTCCGGCCAGTCCTCTCCCGCCGTCGCGCTTTTCGTGGAACGGGCCACGGCCCTCCTGCCATCCTTCGTCCTCGATGACGGCACCGGGTCGATGGTGGCCGAGATTTGCCGGTTGGTAGATGGATTGCCCCTGGCGCTGGAACTCGCCGCCGCCCGGGTGACGACGATGCCGCTCGACCTCCTGCGCGACCGGCTCCATCACCAGCTGGCTGTGCTCACCACGGGAATGCGCGACGCACCGCGCCGTCATCGCACGATGCGCGACGCCATTGCCTGGAGTTACGATCTGCTCCCGGCCTCCGAGCAGGACGCCCTGCGCCGCCTGTCGGTGTTTGCAGGGGGATTCACCGAAGATGCCGCCGCCTTCGTGATGACAGCCAGGAATGCGACACAGCCAGAAGCAGACGAGGAGGACGACCCTCGGCTGCCGGTCGTCGACACCATCGCCTCCCTGGTTGACCAGAGCCTGGTGCGCCATGTCGATCGCGATGACCGGCGCTACCGATTCGAAATTCTTGAAACCATTCGGGCCTACGGTCTCGAACAAACCTCCCCAGCCGAACTGCAGGATGCTCACGAGCGGCACGCCACCTGGATGACCCGGTTCGTGCGAAGCGTGCTGGACGGCTGGGAGCACACCCCGGAGATTACTCCCGACAATCTCTGGAAGCTCGTCGCCATTGAGGCCGAGCAGGACAACGTTCGCGCCTCCCTCGGCTGGCTGGAGTCCATCGGCGACGGAAACCGGATGCTGGTGCTGGTGATCGCCATGCAGGCGTACTGGGAACTGCGGGGCGCGCACGAGGAAGCGATCGGCTGGCTCGAGCGAGGGCTGGCGGTGAGTGAGCAAGTTCCCTTGATGGTGGCGCACAAGGCCCACATGACCATCGGTCGCAAGCGGCGGCGGCAGGGCAAGCTCGACCTGGCCCGCAATCACTACCAGTCCGCCCTGAGCCTGGCGAGCGAGGGTGGGGACAGTCTTGCCGAGGCGCAGGCCATCTATGCGCTGGGCGGGGTTGCCACCAACCAGTTCGATGTCGACCGCGCGGAACCCCTGCTGCTCGACGCCCTCAATCGATGTACTGCCCTGGGTGATGACACCGGCATCTGCGGTTCCCACTATTTCCTCGGCGTCCTCTACCTGCAAGCCGATCGGCCGGCGGAGTCACGGGTCGCCCTGGAACGCGCCCGGGAGGTTCGCCGCCGTCCGGGAGTCGTTTTCCAGGAGAGTGTCATCCTCAATTCACTGGCGTTTGCCTATTGCGCCTGCGACGACCTCGACCACGCCCTGCTCACCGCACGCGAGAGTCTCGCCCTGTGGCAACGGGGCAGTGGCACGAGCCTCGAAGTGCTGGCTGAGTGGCTCGAACTCGCGTCGGTGATTGCCTTCCGCCGTGGGCATCGTGCTCACGGTGTCCGATTGCTGAGTGCCGGAGGATCACTCTCACGCACGCTTGGGATGCCAGTGCTGGTCGGCACGGCCCGCCAGCGGGAACTCTACGTAACGTACATGGCGCAGGTGATGGGCCAGACGGCATTCGACGAAGCCTGGGCAGAGGGATCGGCCCTCGATCCAATCGCACTCGCGCACCTCGACCTCGATGCACCCGGACCTGTTCCGTCCGCGAACGACATCTCTCCTGCCACCCTGACACCGCGTGAGCAGGAAGTCCTGACGCTCCTGGCGGCCGGTCTGCGGGACCGCGAGATTGCCGACCGGCTCTACATCAGTGCCCGCACGGTGGAAGGGCACGTGGCGCGTGTACTGCAGAAGCTGGGAGCCACCTCGCGTACCGGCGCACTCTCGATGGCAATTGCCCAGGGCATCGTGGAGCCGGGCGGTATCTGACCATCAGCGCCGATGCGACCCGCCCGGGCCCCCAACCGTGTCCGTCATGGTCATCCAGCAGATCAGCCCGCATGACCACGCTGCAAAAACCCATGGCCGCCGATTCCGGCCGGGCAACCCTCGCACGGAGGTTGGCACACGGGTGAGTGGTGCAGTATCGTAATCCCGACAACAACTGTCGGCTTTCGTTCACGATGGAGTTTCCATGATCTCGCATCGCACCTCTCGACGATCCGTGCTCGGTGCTTCCTTTGGCCTGGGCGCGGCGGCCATGCTTACCCGAGCGGGCCTCGCCCAGGATGCGTCCCCGGCGGCATCTGGCGAATGGTCCTTTACCGACGACAAGGGCATCACGGTCACCCTGCCATCCCGGCCGGAGCGCGTGGTGATCGACGTGAATGCCGCTGCCCCACTCTGGGACTTCGGTATCATCCCCACCGCCGTCTTTGGCTGGCTCGCCAACCCCAGCGGTGACTTCGGGGCTGCCGGAGGCCGGATCGACGCCTCCCAGGTCGAGATCATCGGCAACGGTGAGAACACCATCGACGTCGAAGCTCTCGTTGGCCTCGATCCGGACCTGCTGATCACGTTGACCTTCGCGCCAGACGATCCGCTGGATTACTGGAGCCTCGCTGCCGACGGTCCATTGGAGCAGGTGCAGGCGGTCGTCCCGATCGTCGCCATCTCCGGTATTCAGGCGGCCGATGTCGCCACCGCACGGTTCGCCGAACTGGCCGAAGCCCTCGGCGCCGACCTGGGCTCAGGTGCCGTCACCGGCGACCTGGCCCGCTGGGGAGAATCGGAAGCTGCCTTCCAGGCCGCCGTCGAGGCGAAGCCGGGCATCACCGCCACCTTCGTCGCGCCGTCCGCCGACATGCTCTACATCGCCAACCCGGAGGTGGCCGGCGATGTGATCTATTTCCGCCAGCTGGGACTGACGATTCCGGACGTCTCCATTGATCCGGCCAACGGCACCTACTGGGAGTACCTGAGTCCGGAAGAAATCGGCGCCTACGACACCGATATCTACTTCAGTTCCTACCGTGGCATTCCGATCGAGGAATTCATCGCCATTCCCACGGTGGCATCCATGCCGGCCGTGCAGAACGACCAGGTCTTCACCTGGAACCAGGATTTCATCGCCAGCTATTTGGGCATGGCGGAGATTCTGGAAGGTCTTGCCGCCAACATTGAGGCGTCTGAAATCGTTACCGGCGAATAGGCACGTCGTCCGGACCGTGCCAGGTCACGCGCCCTTCTCCCAGGCGGGGGAAGGGCGCGTGTTTTTGGCAACGGTGCAAACCGGCATCACTCCCAGTCGTCTGAGCGGCGGGTAATCCGCGAACCGGCCCGGGTGAACCAGTAAAAGAAGAGGGCAAACAGCCCGGGCACCGAGACGATCAGCAACACGATCGCCAGCAACTTGAACGGATCCACGGAAATTAGCCCCTCGGCGCGCGTGAGCCTGGGTTCGACGACGGCGTCGCCCGGCCAGTGGATGATGATGGTCGTTCACCTGAGGGCATTCTACGCGAAATCAATCGCATGCTCCGGCACGACGCCACATCCCTGCGTGGCAGTTCGTCAGGCAGCTGCCTTGGTCTCCTCCACCTGTTTCTGAGCCCGCAGCGACTGGTTGTGTTGGGGGTCGTAGTCATCATCGTCAATCAGGTCCATGCCGAAGAACCGCTCGAAGACGTGGGTGGAGTAGGCATAGCGCAAAGCCACCAGCCAGGCCACCGCCACGAACGCGATGACGGTGTATTGGGTCACACTCATTTTGTGCGTGCCGAAGAAGTCCCGCAGGAAACCCACCTGCACGATGATGACATAAAAGACGATCATCACGACACCAACAATCGTGGGGCGCCAGTCGTGGTCGGTCCGCTCGACCACCGCCCACCAGCGGGTTGGGGGACAGGCCAGGGGAATCAGCATCACCCCGGTCAGCACCAGCAGATAGGTAATGGCATCGCGCGCCACGCCTTGCTGCATGATGCCCAGCGTCGCTTCCCCATAGCGCAGTTCATCGAATGTCACGTCATCCATCAGGTAAAAGATGGTGTAGACCGCGAAGGCGGCCACCGCAATCGAGACCGCGGCTGGCAACACGAACGCCACCAGCGATTTCACCAGGCTGCGGGGCGGCTGGCCGGGATGGGCCCAGAACGCCATGAAGAACGTGGGAAACCCAACAGTCAGCACGGTCAGCAGTGTCATGTTGGCCGGGGCGAAGGGGAATCCGATCCCCACCACCGAAATCAGCAGCAAGGCGAACACGATCACGAACACACGGGTGAGGAAGAGCGAGAAGACCGACTGCAATCCGCGCCGCACCCGTTGCCCCTCGACGAACGAGGCCGGCAGGGCCGAGAACGTGTCCTGCAACAGCACGATATCGGCGACAGCTCGCGTCGCCTGGCTGCCGCTCTCCATCGCGATACCGAGGTTGGCCTTCTTGAGCGACATCACATCGTTCACGCCGTCGCCGGTCATGGCCACGTACTTGCCCGCGCGTTGCAGGGCATCGACCAGTTCGGCCTTCTGGGCCGGGGTGATCCGGCCGAACACGGTGCCCCCCAGGGCAGCCGCATCGAACTCCGACTCGGACATCTGGGCCAGGTCGGTGCCAGCCACCAGCCGCACGTCACCAGTGAGACCGGCCTGCTTGGCCAGCGCCGCCACGGTCTCGGGATTGTCACCCGAGATGATCTTGATCTCGATACCCGCCGCCTGGAAGCCCTGGATGGTTTCCTGGCTATTGGGCCGCAACTGATCGGCAATCGCCACCCAGCAGAGTGGCTGCATGGTCTTCGGGAGCACGGGATCACCGGCACCATCGTGCAGCGAGACCGGATCCGGGCTGCTGGCAACGAGCAACACCCGCAGGCCCTCGTCCAGCCAGCCATCCGGCGGACTGCCGGGCTCGGTCGCCAGCAACGGCCCGAGCATCTCGGGGGCGCCAAGCGCGAAGACACCCTGGGTAGCCCCGGTATTGCACGAGAGCGCGCTCCACTTGGTGGCGGACGAGAATGGCACCTCATCCAGCAGGGTTTCGGCGCTGCCAGGGATGCCGGCCGCGAGCGCCTCGGTGGTCTTGTTGCGCGAAAGCGCACTGTGCGCCAGCACACTCAGCACCGCCCGCGACCCCGCATCATCCCCCTGAATGGGCGCAACGTCACGCAACTCCAGCGCGTTGGAGGTGAGGGTTCCGGTCTTGTCCATGCAGAAGACGTCGACGTTGGAAAGCGACTCGACCGCGTTGGTCTGCTGGATCAGCGCATTCTGCTTGGAGAGCCGGAGCGATGCCATCGAGTAGGTCAACGTGATCATCACGAACAGGCCGGCCGGCACGATGCCCATCACCACAGCCGCGGCAATCACGGTGTCGCGGAAGTCGTACCCCCAGATCAGGGCCTGCAGGATCAGCATGCCCAGCATGATGAAGGCAATGGACAGCAGCAGGCGAATGATCGAGTTGACCGAGCGCTGCAAAGGCGTGAGGGAGAGGCGGAAGGCCTTCGCATCGGCCACGATCCCGCTCGCCACCGACTTGCTGCTCACCTGGGTGGCCTGGAACTTGCCCGTGCCCGACACGCAGAAGGCGCCAGCATAGACCGGGTCCCCGTTGTGCTTGGGAATCGCGTCGGCCTCACCGGTCAGCAGAGATTCATCCATCGCCAGCGACGAACTTTCGACCACCACGCCATCGATCACGGCCTGATCCCCGGACTTCAGGACCAGCACATCGCCCAGCACCAACGCTTCCGGGTTGACCTCCAGTTCCTGGCCATCGCGCAGCACGGTCGCCTTGGACCGCGCCAGCAACGCCACCTGGTCCAACCGCCGCTTGGCGATCGACTCCTGCACCACCCCGATCGCGGCATTCAGGAAACCGAAGCCCGACGACATCAGGGCATCGCGGTAGAGCCCCATCACCACCAGCACCGCACCGATCCCGTAGAGGGTGGTGTTAAGGAAGGTGAAGATGTTCTCGCGAACGATCTGGCCATAGGTGCGGCCAGGAGGTTCCTCGACCACATTGCCCTGGCCGCTGGTCCGCAGGGACTCGACCTGGGCGGTGGTGAGACCGCTCACGACATCAGTTGGGGTTTCGATAGTGCCGGTTGAAGGGAGCCCACCATGCTTTTCCTCGCGGGCAGCAAGTTGTGGGACATCTGTCGCGACGAGGTCGGCAGCAACGGCAGACATGACGATCCTTCCCGGCAGTCAGGGACTGGGTACACGTGGAGAAACCGGCGTTGGTAACGCCTTTCCTCTGAGTGTACCTGAGGGAATGCTGAATTCGTGGCGGCAGGAAGGCCAATCCTGGTTCGATGACGGTCAGGTGACCTGGGCCACGGTAATCACCTCGTGGTGAGTGGGGGTACAGGGCGACTCGTCCCAGTCGCCGAACTGGGCCACGATCGCAAACCCGGCCGCAGCAATTTCCGCTCCCAACCGCTCCGGAGCAAGGAACCGCAACTGCCCTTCGTCGACCCGGAGGATGGCGCCAGCTGGCGTAACGGTCGTTTCGGTCAGGGTGACCACGTCGTCCTCGACCGCGAGAATGTCGTAGCTCACATTCACCAGTTCGCCCCGGTGATCGGTCACCGTGAGGGGCGGCATCGTGGCCCATGATTCCCACTCACGCGCGGCAGGATTCCGCGTTTCGAAAACGAAGGTGCCGCCGGGTGTCAACGCCCGGTGAATGGCTCGGAGCGATGCGCGAAGGTCCACATCGGTGATGAGACTCTGAAAGGCGTGACCGGTCATCAACGCAAGGTCGAATTCGGCGACGAACGGCATGTCGGCCGCGACTTCGTCCCGCCACTCGATCGAGGAGTTCGTGCGAGCTATTGCCAGCGCCGCCTGGTCCGGATCGACGCCCACCAGGCGACCAGCATGCCCCTCGGCCCGGGCCCGTCGCAGCAACTGCCCCGGTCCACATCCGACGTCGAGCACACGATCAGCTGCCAGCACCCGGGCGAGGTAGAACTCGTCCCCCGCTCCCCAGCCGTTCAGCAACACGTACAATCGCGCAACATCGTCATCGGTATACATGCCACAAATGGTACCTGCCGACACTCAGTCGGCGGTGGCAATGGCCAGGGCGTGGACCGGTTCCTCGCCAGGTTCGGCCGGGGTCACCCGTCGCTTGAACGCCCGCCAGTTCCCCCAGATCATCGGCGGCAGGGTGAAGAGGTAGG
>CAZNQC010000051.1:16782-18922 GCA_964574825.1 uncultured Sphaerobacteraceae bacterium
CGCTTGAACGCCCGCCAGTTCCCCCAGATCATCGGCGGCAGGGTGAAGAGGTAGGTTCCCCAGATCCACTCCATGCCAGCCCCGAAGAACTGCACGCCGAGCCAGGCCAGTCCCACCGCCGTCCAGGTGGCAATGCCACTGCGAATCATCGGCGAACGGGTGTCGCCCGCGCCCCGCAACGAACTCGTGGTCAGCAGGGAGAGGCCCCACAGCGGCAGGGTAATCCCGACCACCACCATGACTCCGATCCCGCCGTCGATCACCTGCGAATCGCGACTGAACACTTCCAGGATCGGCCGGGCGCCAAGCACCATCACCGCCAGCCCCACCGCGTTCCAGACCAGCACCCACTTGCGGATGATGCGGAACGCGACCATCCCTTCGGCCGGGCGGTTGGCGCCCACGCTTTGTCCGACCATGGCGGTGGCAGTGACCGAAAGGGCCAGCGAGGTGAGGAACCAGGCCTCCAGGGCGGTAAACGCGATGTGGTTGGCCGCCAGGGCAGCGGCGCCCAGCGTGGCGACGAGACCGGTCAGCACCGCAAAGCCGGATTCGTTGAACATCTGCTCCAACCCGGCCGGAATCCCCAGCCGGAAGATTTGCATGCCGGTGGCCGGATGAGGCAACCATCCCTTGCGGCCACGGAGGGAGACGACGGCCTTGCCGCTGAACAGGACAAGGAAGAGGAAGGCCAGACCAACCGCCCGGCCGATCACGGAACCCCAGGCCGCACCCGTGATGCCATAGGCTGGCACGCCCAGGTGCCCCTCGATCAGCACCCACGAGGCGAAGAGGGAGGCGATGTTGGCGAGAATGGCGGCGTAGAGCGGCGTGCGCCCATCACCGGCCCCACGAAACACCCCGCCACACAGGAAGGAAAGCAACATCACCGCGCTGGTGGCGGTAATCACATGCAGGTATTTCACACCGGAGGCGTGCACGTCGGGATCGTCGCCAAACAAACCGATCAGGAACGGCGTGGCCGCCCAGGCTGCCAGCGACAACGGAACGGCCAGCAGCAATCCCCAGGTAATCGCCTGGCGGGCAACCCCGTTCACCTCGTGCCGGTTCCCGGCCCCGGTCGCCTGCGCCACCAGCACGGTGGTACCCACCGAAATCGCGGCAAACACGGCGAGGAAGAGATAGATGATGGGGTTGGAAATCCCGACCGCCGCCAGGGCAGTGCCGCCAGCCCGGCTGACCAGCAACGTGTTCACCGCCAGCACGCCGACCTGCAGCGAATATTCGGCCACCACGGGAATGGCCAGCCGCCGGACCCGCTGGGGGGTCATCGGCTCCCAGTCCGCCGGTGTTATCGCCTGCTGCTCCACGTCCGCCATGATCCCATCACCCATCAAACGCACGAAACGGCCCCGTGCCCGGCACGGAACCGTATACAAGTACTGTATGGACGTATGGTATCACGCTATGGCATGGTTAGGAAAGAGGTGAAGCAGTCCATCTGTGCGATCGATCGATTGGTCGCCGGAGGAGAAGACCAATCGTGCTCGACACGTTCCAGGTTCCGGAATCGGCCCGCCAGCCCGTTGGCGGCCAGAAACGGCTCGAGATTCTCGAAGCGGCAATCGATGTGATCGTGGCTCGGGGGTTCGACAGCACGCGCTACGCCGACATTTCCGAGGCGAGCGGGGTAGCGGTGTCCACTCTGCAGTATTACTTCGGGTCGCTCGAGAACCTGCTCATCGAAAGCTGCCTCTACGCCAGTGAGCGTGATTACCAGCTGACCGTCGAGCGTCTGGCCTTGATACCCGATCCGTGGGACCGCCTGCAGGACCTGATCCGCATCTTCATCACCAACAGCACACCAAATCCACATTGGCAGGCCCAGTTGGAATACTGGCGGGCCGCCTTCACCCGCCCGCACCTGCGCCAGTCGCTGATCGACGACCAGAATCGCTGGCGTGCATTTCTCACCGAAACGATCCGCGACGGCATCGCCTCCGGCATGTTCACCACCAACCGCGATCCGGAACTGATCGCCATCCAGCTCAACGCCCTCACCGATGGCACCGTGTTCCCGGCCATCGCCGGCAACCCCGCCTACGACCCTGACGCCTTTCTCGCAGCCACCATCACCGACCTGGGTCACCTCCTTGGCGTTGACCGCGCGTAATCCGGC
>CAZNQC010000052.1:0-1562 GCA_964574825.1 uncultured Sphaerobacteraceae bacterium
TCTGGTCCTACCTATCGTACGCATCGAGCAGGCGAAATCTCGCCACCTCCGGCGAAATTTCTCGTTCGTACACGTCTGACAGCGTTGGGACAGCGACTTCCTCCTCCCTTGCAGCGGGTTTCGACACTTCCGGACGGGAGTTCAGGTTGATGCTGCTTCGGCCCAACGCTCGCGCATGTAGGTGGCAGACCGAGGCAGGGCAACCTCATAGGTATCCGAGAGAATGGCGCCACCGGGGGAGAAACACTCGACGCTGACGAACCCGTCGTAGCCGATCTGCTGGAGCGCGCCAAACGTGGGACGCAGGTCAAGTGCCCCGGCCCCGGGTTCGAGCCGGTTGTTGTCGGCGATATGGACGTGTCCCAGCATTGCTCCGGCTTCAACCACTGGCGCGGCCATATCCGCCTCTTCGATGTTCATGTGGAAGAGGTCGGCGAGGGCGAGTACGCGCGGGTGGTTCACGGCGCGAGCGATGGCCGTGGCGTGCCCTACCGTTCGCAGGAACGTGGCTTCGAAGCGATTGAGTGGTTCAAGGAAAACGGCCGACGACCCGACAGGAAGACCGGCAGCAAAGGTGCCGAAGGCGTCGATTGCCTGCGCGGTCAGATCGTCGACCCAGGCATCGAGGGCGGATTTGGAGGAGAAGCCGCGTGACGGTCGAATGGGGACCGAGACGACACCGCGGGCGCCAAGCGTGTCGGCGAGGGCAAGGAGATCCGCCAGGCCAGCGAACCGCTCGGCCCGGAGGGGGAGGTCTTCCTGCAGGGGATCGTGGACACCAGCGGTGCAGAGAGCCGCGACGGGCACGCCAGTGGCAGCGGACGCGGCCAGGGCTTTGGTGGTGAGGTCTTCGACATCGGTGTCAGGGCGAATTGCCAGTTCGACAGCGTCGTACCCATAGGCACGAGCATTGGCAAATTGTTCTTCCAGATCCCGGCCGGGAAGCAGGAAATCCTGGACCGCGAGTTTCAGGGTGGTCATCGTTCCTCCGTATCATGGGTCGAACGCGTGCTTGCGCTGAAATACCAGTGATGCGGGACGGCGTCAATTGGTGACGGCTTCTTTCGTGGCCGCACTTGCCAGAATTGAGGCGGGAGGATCGCCATGGTGACGATTGCCAAGCTGCCACCCCAAACCGAAGCCGAGATTCAGGACCTGATCGCGTCTGGCGGCTATGACGATGCCACGGAGATCGTCGTCGCCGCGGTCCATCAATTCGCCCAGCGGGAGCAATCGCTCGCCGACCTGCGGGTCAAGATCCAGATCGGGCTTGATCAAGCCGATCGAGGGGAATTGATCGACGATTCGCCAGCGTTCCGTCGTCAACTCCGCGAAGATGCCCACATGCTCGCCATAGCGGGATTGCCATTGGATCCTGACGTTTGTGGCCAGGTACGCTCTTCGCTACAGTCAACGTGCCCAACAGGACTTCCGCCACCTCCTTGCCCACTCGGAGCAGGAATGGGGTATCACGCAGGCAAACACCGATGAAGACGCGATGTTTGCCGCCCTTGATATCCTGCGAGAGCATCCACTGGTCGGAGTGAACCGCCCAGATATGG
>CAZNQC010000052.1:1662-8323 GCA_964574825.1 uncultured Sphaerobacteraceae bacterium
GCCCTTGATATCCTGCGAGAGCATCCACTGGTCGGAGTGAACCGCCCAGATATGGACCCCGATGCTCGCATCGCATGCAACGACACGTCATCTACTACTGCCTGAGGCAAGACTCGATTCTGGTGCTGCGCGTCCTGCATCAGCGCCAACGTTCGGTGGGCCAGTTCGACGACCTTGACGACGAGTAGTCCTCCAGCAAAACGAAGGAGGGCCACAGACCTGGCGCAGTCAATGCGCGGCGAGCGAAATCCCCACCCAGCGCCAGGCCGAGACTCCCTACATTCCAGGTTCAGCCACGGGGCTGCTGCGGATGTCCCCAGACAACTTCGCCCACCGTCTGCAGGTGAAGTGTTCCCTCGTCAGCCCATGGAGCAATCAGTTCGCGCAGGCCCCGGTCGAACGAATCAGCCGCCTCAGGAGTCATGTTCTCTCGCGACAGGCTGGAACGCGAGTGAAACGATTCGACGTAGTCAGCGACCAGCTGAGTTCTGGATTGCGGGGTCGTGGCAAACCGGCCGGCAACTTCGAACAGGCCACGCCGTTCCAGTTCCGCAATCAAATCGAAGGTCTCGTAGTCCTTCGAGGTGGAGGACTCGGCGATCAACGCCAGCAGTCCTTCTCGCCACGGTGGCGGAACCTCGTTGCGATGGACGATCGCCAGAAACCCTCCGGGCACGAGCAGACGTGAAAGGCGTGGCAGAACCACATCCCAATCCATCCAGTGGAGGCTGTCACCGGCAGTCACCAGACCGTAAGGCTCGGCGCTGGTGACAGCCTCCGCCTGCAATACCTGGGGATGAAGTGCTGGATGGTCTCCGCCCGGCATTGTCCGCAGCCGGGCAATCATCGCCGGTGACGCATCAACGGCGTCTACCCGTTTCACATGGGGCGCCAGTTCGCGGGCCAGCTCGCCAGTCCCGGTTCCGAGATCGAGCACAGGCTGAGTGCGGTCGGGCAGCAGATTCAGCAGTGCCTCGAATACCTCTGGCGGGTATGGCAATCGGAGGTGGTAGGCATCCACGACGGTTCGATCGCGGAAACGCGCGGCATTCTCGGGTGTCCACTGGGGAGGCCTGGGCATGGGAGAATCCTTCGTTGACAGCAATCGGTCCGGCAGCGGGCGACACAGGCTCCACCGTAGTCGAAGAGGCTTACAATCGGGCGCTGTGCCACGCAGTCATGGCCCGATTGGGTCTTGCGAGGGCTCCTATACTGGGAAGATACCGGTGAACGTTCAGTGTCCTGCGACCGTAGACGCATCACCCAGGGGGCCGATCATGACACTCGATCCCGCACCGAGCATTCCCACCGAACTCGTCGTGGTCGGCGAAGACCGCAATGATCCCCGCCACCTGCTTTTGCTGGGCGATGACGGAGTGTTCTACGCATGGTCACTGCTGGACGATGACACCGAGCCGGTGGAGCCGGACCAGCGCTGGCGGCTGACGGCCCCACTTCCCGAAGAACTCCGGAGCATACGCTGAGTTGAGTACGGCCGGCTTGACCCGGCCGCCGTCAGGGTCAGGCTCCGGACGGAGCAGTTTCGCCCTCCGGCGTTGCAACGGATTGCTTCGAACGCCCCAGGAGACGACGGATCAACTTGAACATCGGGGGCGTCAGCGTGCGGTTGCGATAGATCAGGGTGAGGGCCAGGATCGTCAACGGAATGCTGACGACATAGAAGAGTGAACTGATGATATTGGTGAGTTGCACCGATGATCCCTGGAACACCATCAGGTAGAGACCAATCAACACTCCGGGCGCGGCCGCCAGCAGGAACAACGACAGGCCAGCCACCAACACACGCCACCAGCGCCCCTTGACTGCCGCCGAGCTGGCCTGCAGGGATCCCCAGGCACCGGTGTCGTCCATCATGGCGGCCTGCGGGGCAAACAGCCACCGCACCACCAGCCAGATCGCGACCGGCACGAGCACCACGGAAATACCCAGCATCCCAACCACCACCACGATGATCACCACCGCCCTGAGCATTTCCGGCAACCGGCGCAACATCGAGCGGAAGGCACCCTGGAAGGTCAGGCTCCGCCCCTGTTGCATCTCGTCGTAGACCTCGATCACCATCGGCCCGACGATGAGCAAGCTGGCGAGGTGTTGCGCGACGAGCGCGATGATGGCCAGCACGTAGTAACTGGCCGGGGTTTTCCCAACGAGTCCAATCATGTCCTGGCCGGGCGGATAGTTGCTGAACAGATACTGGAATCCATTGAAGGCCATACCAACCGGTATCAGCACCAGCCCAATGAGGGCGAAGAGGCTCCATCGACGGCGATAGATGCGGAAAGCAGCCAACAACGGCGGCCAGACATACCGCACGGCTCCCACCAGGAGCGAAACGATGACGATGGCCGTGGTGACCAGCGCGACCGGACTGTTCCCCAGCAGGCGATAGAGGTTGGAGCCTGCCGCCGAGAGGGTGCAGAACGCATCGGCCGGGGCGGGCCCAAACGTGTCGACGACCGGCACCTCGATACTGGTTTCACGCAGACCCGCGTGCCAGAGAAACGGCCCTTGCCATGAGGTCTTGGTGGCAGGACCAGTTGGTCCGTTGTATTCGCCTTTCTGGCGTTCTCCCCAGCGTCCTTCGTAGTTCAGCCAGGCAAACTCACTGGTTGGGTCCGATTCCGTTGCAGGCAGCAGGACGGCGTTCAGCGGGACCAGGGTGGAAGTCGTGGTGGTGACGTCACAGCCGAACCCGGTGCCGTTCTCCCCCCAGCCGAGATAGATCTCCTGGCCGTACTGGGTGGCGTGAGATCCGGCAGCGGCGTAGACGATTGGATGATCTCCATCCTTCTGCAGTTTTGGGTCGTCCCAGTCCGCGGTTTCGCCGCCGCCATGCTGGGCGGCCGCCATGGCCACCGGTGATGTCTGCAGGGCCTCCTCGACCGTGCCGACATCGAACAGCACCTGGACCATTTCCCAGTCGCTCTCGTGGGTATTGTTGAACCGGTTGAAGACGTAATAGAACCAGTACTGAATGGCCAGGCGATTGCTGCCATCGGCCACAATGTGCGCATAGGTCGTGGGGGCGTAGCCACTGTTGTTGCTATCGAACCACTGCTCGTAGGTGCATCCGGCCCGTCGAGGATTGCCGGGCAGGTCCAGATAGTAGCTGTCACCCTTCGCGAAGAGATCGGCGGCTGTCGGTCCCATCGTGACGATTTCGTCGGTCGAAGAGGAGCCGCTGGTTGCTCGTTTCAGGGCGACATCGTCGTTCCCCAGCACCACATCGACCGAGACTGGGTAATAGGGTTCGCCGTCGGAATCGCAGGCCTCGGTCTGATCCTTGAGACCAATGATCGGGGCATACCGATCGACCAGTTGCTGGGCAGGATCGGACGATAATGCCCGGTCACCTTCCGCTACGGCGATGGGGCTGCCCACCGGGGTCGCCGCAGGTGTGGCTTCCTGACCGAAGGCAGGAACCGCTCCGGCCAACAGCATGGCAAACAGGGCCAGGATCACGATCAATGAGCGCTTGAACACGAGCGTATCTCCCGATATGTCTGCAGGACCGACCGGCACGTGAGCCACGTTACCCCAGCCTGACAGGACCGATTCCTGCAGTGTGCGCCACGCCTTGCCGGACGACCATCCCCGTCAGGGAGGAAATACGGGGGAGCTTACTCGCCGCCGGCCGGCAGCCTGCCGGTTGCGATGGCGTTCGTGAAGGCTTCGAAGTCACGATGAGCCTGATCGGCGTAGGCGGTTGACCAGCGTCCAATCGCCAGATCGAACGTATCGCCCTTACCCAGATACCCACTGATCACGGCCGCCCCCGCACTCTGTGCGTGTCCCCGCGCGAGAAGTGCTCCACATGCCTGCGCGTAGTCCATCAGGGCGGTCTGCGACATCATGGTCGGATCGATCGAGCCTTTCATGTCGCGAAACTGGCGCATGTAAAAGTCCCATTCGTGAAACTTGAAGTGACCGAGAAACGGATCGGACGCAGACTGCATGATGCGCTGGGCATTGGTCACACGCAGTCCCTCGCCGTCGCGGCGGGGTGTGCGCATGCGAGGGCTGGGCCGGATACCGCCGAACTGCTGGACGACCGACGTTTCGGCCTGCTTGAACTGCAGGAAGAGCGGATGCCCGGCCGGACCCAGCAACAGGAGGATTCCGCAACGAGTGCCAACACTCCCCACGCCAACCAACCGGATCGCGGCGTCAACCAGGGTGAACTGTTCCAGCAGGAAGTTGGCATCGACGCGCAGCGTGGACCGATAGGCGTCGAACATGGCCGTCATTTCACCGTGGTCGGCCAGGGAATGGTGGTGATACATGACAGGAAGTTGATCGACGATGCGGGGGAGGCCGTCGTGCGCCGGTTGGGTGGTGATCTTCTCCAGCAATCGTTCGGAGGTGCGACGGCGGGCACGACGCGCCTGGGCAATCACTTCGCTCATCAGTTCGTTGCCGAGCCTGCTGCCAACCTTCCCGATCTCTGGCTGGAAGTAGAACCGTTCGAGCGTCGGCAACTGGATCAGCGCGGCCAGGCTGATGCGATAGGCCCGCGCCACCAGCACCGCCAACTCTTCCACGGCTTTTGATTCGAACTGTTGTTCACGACCCACGAGTACGAACGAGGTGGCAAGACGCTTGATGTCCCACTCCCATGGACCTTCGCTGGCCTCATCGAAGTCGTTGAGTTCGAAGGTCAGGTGCCGCTCGGGGGTGGCAAAGTAGCCAAAGTTCGAGAGATGACAGTCGCCGTTAATCAACACCTGCACACCGGTCCGCGCATCGTGGGCGAGATCGTGGGCCTGAACGGCGGCGGCTCCCCGATAATAGGCGAACGGCGACTCGGCCATGCGGGCTACCCGAATCGGCACCACATCCTCCACGCGGCCGACGTGCTGTTGCTCGAGAATGGCGACCGGATCGCGGTCTGGCACCGTCAGTTCGCCGTGCACCGACCGCGGCACATCCTTGCGCAGGCTCACCCCAGCAGCCAACTGCTCGTCAATCCCCGTCACCTCGACGTCCCAGAAGTTCCACTCGTTCGTTCCGGTGTCCATCAGATTCTTTCCAGATCGTGGTGCCAGCAAGTTCCGCAGACTGGTAGGCTACCGGGGTGATGACCTTTGTCGCAAGGAGAACTGATCATGTGCCATGACCACTGCCCCCACCCGGTTTCCGGCGGAGATGCGCTCGCCGAATACGATCTGGAGATCCCACTCGACGAAGGGAGCATGCCGTCGTTGTTCGTGGCACCCGACCAGACACCCGCTCCTGCCGTGCTGTTGCTGCATGACATCAACGGTCCGCGCGACTTCTACCGGGACCTCGCGCGGCGGCTGGCCCTCGCCGGGTATGCGGCGTTGCTGCCCAACCTGTTCCACCGGCATCCGCCCGTGGACACCACGAGCCGGGAGGCGATCTTCGCCCGGATGCAGGCAACCGAGCAGGCCGGCCTGCTCGATGACATCGAGTCAGCCCTGATCTGGCTGAAAGACCGGGCCGAAACTGCCGGGCAGCTGGCGGTGATGGGGTTCTGCATGGGGGGAACGCTGGCCCTGCTCTCGGCAGCCCGCTACCCAACTACCGAGGGGACGATCGCCTACTACGGCTTCCCAAACCGGGAGCGGACACCAACCGCCCCGATCGTGCCGCTGGACGACAGTGAGGTGGCTGGCCTGCAATCACCGATTCTGGCGTTCTGGGGCACGGGCGATGCGGGAGTGGGGATGGACAATGTCGACGCCTACGACACGAAGTTGAACCAGTATCACAAGGACCATGAGTTCGTGCGCTACGACGGGCTCCCGCACGGTTTCCTGACCTTCGACGAATCGTCGCCGAATTACGACGGGGCGGCAGATTCCTGGCAGAAGTCACTCGACTTTCTCCAGGCGCGCCTGGGTACCGCATGAGCGACCTCGCGGCGCTGGGCATCTTCTTCGCGCGCGTGCAGGAACTCAAGCGGGTCAAGCGTCGCGGCTGGATCGATCGGGGCGTGCCGCTGCCAGACGTGGAATCGGTGGCGGATCACACCTGGGCAACCGCGCTGATGGCGTGGCTGGCGGCGCTGGATGGCACCGATCTCGACGCAAGCCGGGTATTGCAGCTGGCAATGATCCACGACCTGGCCGAAGTGATCGTGGGCGACGAACCTCCGTACGGCGCGGATGATCTGCCGGATCCGGCCGACCGAGAGGCACTGCGGGCGTTCTTCAGCCGTCGCCATGTGCGGCCGGCAGAAGGCAAGGCGGCCAAGCGCCTGGCAGAGGATGCTGCCTTCAATGACCTCGTGGCCGACCTGGCGCCCGGCACGCGGGTGTACCTGCGGGGGCTATGGGAGGAGTACGAGGCGCAGGAGACGCCAGAGGCACGGTTCGTGAAGCAGGCGGACACGCTGGAGGCGTACCTGCAGTCTCGCCACTACGCGACGACGGACGTGGACCTGCCGCTGGATGGGTTCCGGCAGATGGCCGACATGGAACTTGACCAGCCGGAGATGGTGGCGATCCGGGATGCGGTGCGGGCCGCCGGGGACACACTGTAACCAGATCCGATCTTCCGCACATCGCCGAATACCTCGATACTGGCGACACCGAACCGGATTTCGCTGCGAAGGATGCACGCCATGATCATCGACGCACACTGCCACGCCTGGACGTATTGGCCGTACGACCCGCCG
>CAZNQC010000052.1:8423-18805 GCA_964574825.1 uncultured Sphaerobacteraceae bacterium
CATGATCATCGACGCACACTGCCACGCCTGGACGTATTGGCCGTACGACCCGCCGGTGCCCGACCCAGAGTCGCGCGGCACGGTCGCCCAGTTGCTGGACGAGATGGACCTGAACGGGGTCGACAAGGCGTTTCTCGTCTGCGCGCAGATCGACCACAATCCGGAGAACAACGCCTACGGGGCCGAGGTGGCGGCGCAGCATCCGGACCGGATCATCCAGTGCGCCGACCTCGACTCGTTCTGGTCGCAGACGTATCACACGCCGGGCGCGGCCGAGCGATTGCGGGCAATGGCGGAACGGTGGCCATTGGGTGGTTTTACCCACTACCTGCGGGAAGATGAGGACGGTGCCTGGCTGCATTCGGAGGAGGGTGTGGCCGTGTTCGAGGTGGCACGGGAGCACGGTTTGATCGCCTCAGTCGCCGGGTTTCCACACCAGCATCCGGCCTTGCGCAAGATCGCCCAGCAGTTTCCGGACGTGCCGATCCTCTGTCACCACCTGGCGATGATTCCCGCCACCGACGAGGAAGGATTGCGGGAAGTGCTGAAATCGGCGGCGGTGGAGAACATCAACATCAAGGTTTCGGGCTACAACTACTCCTCGACGGTGAAGTGGGGATTCCCCTACTCCGACGTGCAGTGGATCGTGCGGCACCTCTACGAATCGTTCGGGCCATATCGCCTGGTGTGGGGATCGGATTATCCGGTGCTGCGGTTCACTGGCACATACCGGCAGGCGATGGAGATGGTGCGATCGCAGATGCCGTTCATCGCCGAGGCCGACAAACCGTTCATCTTCGGGGAGAATCTGGCCCGGTTGCTCAGGCTGGCCTGAGGGGGAACCACCGGGCGGCTTGGGACAGGGCCGACATGAGGGGAAGACCACACGCCAGCCAGTTCGCTGACGGCCAAGTTCGCGTTGTTGGCTGGCTGGGTCTTCCCTACTGCAACCGAGGCGTGATTGACGTCTGCAACCATCTCCTGCCTGGCCCCATGACACAAAGCCAGGCGGTATCAGTTAGGCTCCGCCGTCGATTTCGACGATGGCAGCGATGACGACGGCGCTGTTGCCGGGCAAGGCGGCCATGCCGGGGGAGGTGCGGGCGTGGGCACCGATCTCCGGGCCGAAGAGCTCGAGAATGAAGTCGGAGAAGCCGTTGATGACGCCCGAGGTGCCGGTGAAGCCCGGTTCGGCGTTGACCATGCCGGTGACCGAGAGCCAGGCCGAGATGCGGTCGAGGTCGCCGAGTTCGCGCTGCAACGTTCCCAGAATCGCCAATGCCGATCCCTTCGCCGCCTCGTGGGCCGCTTCGACCGAGACTTCCGTGGGGACCTTGCCGAATGGTCCGGCCGGGGTGCCATCGGCGTTGCGGGCGGATTGGCCGGAGACATAGGCAACGTTGCGGCGGACCCGGATCCAGTTTGGCGGCAGGGCCGTTCCCGCAGGCACGTTCGCGGCGGCGGGAAGCACGAGTCCCATCTCCGCCAGTTTCTGTTCAATTCTCACGCCATTCCTCCGGGTCCGTGATTCGCGACACGATAACCCCAACATTGTCGCCGTCCGGCTCGGTTCTGAACACAGCGACCACCAGAGGGAAACCCACACGGCAGCCAGATCCTGCTGGCCAACATCCATCTCATGGCTGCCTGGGGTTTCCGTACTGCAACTGGGCGTTGCCAGCCTTTCCGAGAACCGCTCCATTGCGATCGTTCAGGAGGCTGGGAAGGTCAGCCTCGGGGCGGGGTGCCGCCATCCGGGGGTTCGCCCGGGCCGCCTTCACCGGGACCGCCTTGTCCGCCCCCGCCGGGGCCGCCGCCCTGGCCCGGCTGGTTGCCGCCACCCATGCCGCCGCCGTTGTTCTCGGCCTCGGGGTCGACACCAACCGTGATCGTGGCGTTGACTCCCTGGGAGAGATCACTGTCGTCAACGGGCACGAAGGTGAGGAAGTAGGTTGGATCGTCCTCCTCGATGCCGGAGAAGACGCCGTCTTCAGCCAGGCGGGTCCAGGTGGAAACGCGATTCGAATACGGCACGTATTCAGAGATGCGCTCGGTGAAGCTGTCACTGAACGCAAGCTGACCGGTGTGGGCCGTGGTGCCGCCATCGTAGGTGCCATCTTCGGTGGCGCCACCGACGTGGACCTTCATGTGAATGTGGACATCGCGGCTGATGTACCACCCGGGATAGATCGTCTGGAAGGTGACATTGCCATTCGCATCGGTCAACAGGACGCCGCGGAGGAAGGTGTTCGGGTCGGAGCCGTCATCCTGGTAGGGGTTCGGGTCCTGGGGATCCGGATCGGCATCGGTGTAGCCCGAGTAGAAGCCGTTGACGTCGCAATGCCAGATGTCGACGGCGGCATTCTCGATCGGAGCGCAGGTTGTGGCGTCGACCACGGTGATGGTCAGCGCCATCGGGATGCCGGCCTTGCCTTCAGTGATGTCGTCCCGCACGAGCATGTCGTCGAGGTAATAGGGGCCTTCGGTGAGTTCCGGGGTGAGCACGCAGACCGCGTTGGTCGATGCCTCAGCGGTGCCATCGGCGGTGGTCTGGGCGCGGACGATGGTGCGTCCGGCGAGAGGAGCCGCCACCGCGACCGCCGCGGCTGCTCCTGCTCCGGCCTTGAGCACGAAGCGGCGGGACGCCTTCTCGTGCCAGCGGGCGTTGTCGAGTTGTTCGTGGGTGGGCCACCACGACTCCTGCTTTTCCGATCCTTCTGGGGTGGACATCGTCGTCTCCGGGTGCGTGAGGCATATTGCCTGGGCGGTATCGCGAATCTCGTCTTGAGATTCATTACTACCTAGTACACACCCTCGGGATGAGAGATTCCTGAAAGCACCCCCATGGTTTGCCAAGAGTGTGGCCGGGCCGCTTCCACCGGGTTCTGCCTGACACGGAAAGGATCAACTGGCAGCGATCAGGGCCCCACTCCGTCGTGCGCGCTCGGCAGCGGCCGTGGTGAGTCGCGTCTCGCGCAGGTTCGTCGCCAGCCGGTCGGCGGCCAGGCGCGCTCGAGCGGCGTCGATTGCCGCTTCCACCGTTGAGGGCGCAGGACCGCCAGGCAGCGTCCTGTTCAGGACGAACTGCCAGGGATCAAGGATCTGACCAAGGTCGGTCTCGCTGAAGGTCAACGACTCAGGGAGCACGTCGCCGCTGATGGCGTTGACCAACGCCGCCGAAACCGGTTCTCCCTGGGCCAGAGACGCGGAAACCGCACGCGAGACGATGGTGTGTGCGGTTCGCCAGGACAGCCCGTGGTCGCGCACGAGCACCTCGGCCAGGGCGGTGGTCGTGGCGTTGCCGTCGATCGCGCGAATCCGCAGCAGATCGATATTGAAGGTGGCGGTTTCCAGCACGCCATTCAGCAACTCCAGCACGGCTTCGGTCGCCCGGAAGGTGCGGTCGAGCGGAACGTAGATCGGGTCGTTGACGTCGTTGGTATCGCCGAAGGCCGCGCTGTGGGCAATCGTCGCCACGGTAGCCGCGTCGCCGTAGACCCACCCAATGCGGACACCAATGTGTTCGAGCACGACCGGATTGCGCTTCTGGGGCATGATCGAACTGATCTGGATGAAGGCATCGTCGACACGGAAGACGCCGACCTCGTGCCGCGCCCAGATCAGCAGGTCGTGCACGAAGCGGGAAAGGCTGGCAACGAGGTTGACTGCGGTCGAGGTCGATTCGAGCATGTGGTCGCTGGCGCCAACTGCATCGTAGCCGTTTTCCACAAGCCTCTCGAACCCGGTCAGCGCGGCCAGCCGGTCGCGGTCGAGCGGAAAGCTGGAGGTGGTGAAGGCCGCAACACCCAGCGGACTCTGGTTGACCCGGTCGAAGGCGGCGAGCAGGCGCTGATGATCGCGCTCCAACGGGCCAACGACGCCGAGCAGGAAGTGGGCAAGGGTGGTTGGCTGAGCGGGTTGGGTGTGGGTGATGCCCGGCATCAGGGTGTCGACATGGGCGGCGGCGAGGTCCAGCAGCAGCTCCCGCAGTTGCGCGGTCAACACCATGACCTGCACCAGATGATCGCGCAGGAACATCCGGCAGAGGGCGGCGTCGAGATCGTTGCGCGACCGGCCGATCTGGAAGTTGCCGCCCACGTCCTCCCCGGCGATGGCGATCAGACGGCCTTCGATGGCAAAGAAGAGATCCTCGACGCGCTCCTGGTATGTGAACGACTCCGCACCCTCCTGACGGACCTGCTCCAACGCGCCGAGGAGTGCGGCTGCAGCCCTGGGCGCGAGATTGCCGGTTTCCGCGAGCATCAGCACATGTGCTTCGGAGGCGTCGATCATGTGGGGGAACAGCAGGCGCTGCGCCTCACGGAACCCCGGTTCCAGCACGTGCCGGGCGTAGATTGGATGCGGAAATGTGGCGGTGCCGGCCATGACTACCCCTTGAGCCCGGTGAGGACGATGCCTTTGATGATCTGCCGCTGGAAGATGAGGAAGACGAGCACCACCGGCACGACGGCCAATGCCGCCGCTGCCATGATCAGGTGGAACTGGCTGCCACTTTCGGACGAGAAAAACGCGATACCGACCGGCAGTGTCCGCATCTCTTCCGAGCGGACGACAATCAGCGGCCAGATGTAGGCATTCCAGTTGCCAAGAAAGGTGAAGATGCAGAGCGCGGCCACCGCCGGCTTCACCAACGGAATGGCGATTTTCCAGAAGATCCGGAACTCGCTGAATCCATCCAGCCGGGCCGCATCGATCAGGTCGTTGGGCACCCCCATGAAGAACTGCCGCATGAGGAATACGCCGAACGCACTGATCACCCCGGGGAACATGATGCCCCAGTACGAGTTCGTCCAGTGCAATTCGATCGACATCATGAACCAGGGGATGACCAGCATTTCGGTCGGCACCATCAGCGTGCTGAGAATGAGGACAAAGATCAGGAATGAGCCAGGGAACCGGAACTTGGCGAGTGTGTAGCCGGCGAGCGAATCGAAAAACGCCACGCTGGCCGTGGTGACCAGGGCCACGAGCAGGCTGTTGGCGAACCAGCGCACATAGCTGGTGTCACTCAGCACGGAGCGGTAGTTGTCGAGCGTGGGGGTTGGCGGAATCAGCGACAGCGAATAGATGTCCTGGGCCTGCTTGAACGATGACGAAATCATCCAGACGAAGGGGAATATCATCCCCAACCCACCAAGCAGCAAGATGACGTAGAGCAGGAGTCTCGCCCAACGCCTGCGCTGCCGGTCGCGCGCGGCGATGGCGGTCAGCGTCGGGGAGAGCTGAGGGGTCAACGATGCCTCGGTGGCAGTTTGGCTACTCATTGACGTCCCTCGAGAAGAAGCGAAGCTGCAGCAGCGTAATCACCAGGATCACCGTGAACAGCACCACGGTCATGGCCGAGGCGTAGCCCATTTTCGACGGCATCGATTGGAACGCCTGCTGGTAGACGTAGAGCACCACACTGATGGTGGAGTTCAGGGGGCCGCCAGTGCCGGCACTGCTCATGGCGCGAACCTGGGTGAAGACCTGGAGATTCGAGATCACGCCGGTGACGGTCAGGAAGACCAGGGTCGGGTTCAGCAACGGAAAGGTGACGTGGCGAAATTGCTGCCACGGCGACGCCCCGTCCACCGCGGCGGCCTCCAGATACGTGGCGGGGATACTCTCCAGTCCAGCCAGGAAGATCACGATCTGGAAGCCCAGCCCTTGCCAGATGGTGGTGACGATGATGGCGTAGATTGCGGTGTCGGGATGCGACAGAAACGTGAATGGTCCCAACCCGACCTTGCCGGCCAGGTCGTTGAAGAATCCGTTCGGCATGTACATCCAGCGCCAGACCCAACCGACCGCCACCAGTGACGTGACGTACGGGACGAAGTACATCGCCCGGTAGAACCCCACGTACCGGGTGAGTTGCTGGAGGCCAAGCGCGATGACCAGACTGACGGCGAGACTGACCGGCACGCCCACCAGCACGTAAATCCAGGTGTTGCGGAAGGCTTTCCAGAACACCTCATCGTGCGCCATGGTGCGGTAGTTGTCGAGACCGATGAACGGACGCTGGAGCGCGATCGGATCCCACTGGTGCAGGCTCACCCAAACGGCGTACAGCGCGGGCCCAATGCGAATGGCAAGAAAGAAGATGAGGGGAATGGCGATGAAGGCGTAGGCCCAGAGCCACCTTCGTTGCTCAAGCGTCATACCGACTCGATCCCTGAAGCCGCCAGCACCTGGTCCCTGGGGACCAGGTGCTGGCAAGCGATTGAGCGCGGAACTAGCCGAGCGTTGCCCAGTATTCGTCCAGCTGCGTCTGGACCTTGTCCTGAGCTTCCTGGATCGCAATCTGTGCGTCGACCCCGTTGAGCGTGTACTGGTCGAAGGCGTCGATCACGAACTGGCGGAGGTCGGCCTCGTTGACCAGGAACGTGGCGTAGGAGAACGGCAGCGATTCGATGAACGGTGCCAGGAGCGGATCGGAGGTGAACGCCTCTTCACCAGCGAGCGCGGTGCGGGCGGGCAGCTCGCCAATCGCCGGGGTCCAGCGGCGCTGGACATCCTCGGAGGCGAGGAAATCGATCCACTTCGCGGAGGCAATGAAGGCATCCCCGTCGGCGGCATTGCGGGTGATGGTGTTGGCCCAGAAGGACGCGAAGCTGGCGTCTTCCTTGTTGCCTGGCAAGGGGATGACGCCGTAATTGAGGTCTGGCGCACTGCTCTTCAGCGAGCCGACCCGATACGACCCATCGACGTGGAAGGCGGCATTCCCGTTACCGAAGGCGGTGGCACCATCGGTGTCGAAGGCATTCTGGGTGACCTCATATTCGGTGAGGAATTTCGCGAGGTATTCGAAGGCCTCAACGCCTTCCGGTTCCGACCAGAAGAGGGTGCGATTGTCCTCCGAGTACGGCACCAACCCATTCTGGCGAATCAGCGCCTCGCGCCACCAGTTGTGTCCCTGACCGGCAATGTCATAGGTGATGCCCACGGTCTTGAAGGTGTCGCCATCCTTTTCGACCGTCGCCTGGGCCGCAGCGACGAGTTCGTCCCAGTTGGTGGGCAGATCGATGCCAGCCCGTTCAACGTGGTCCTTGTTGTAGAAGAGGGCAAGGGTGCGCACGGCGGTGGGCAGCGCGTAGTAGGACTCGCCGATCTTCGCGGCCTGGACGGTCGGGAAGAATTCGGACTCGATCAGGTCGGTGGGGAAGACGTCTTCCGGGAAGGGCAGCAGCAGGCCCTGCTGGACGTAGGCCGGAATCCAGCCGTAATAGACGTTAAGCACGTCGGGACCTTCGCCAGCCTGGACAGCGGCAGCCACCTGCTGGCGGAAGTCGTCGTAGGGGAAGTTGACGTGCTTGACGGTGATGTCCGGATTGGCAGCCTGGAACTCCTCGATCAACTCGTTGACCAGGGCGACCTTGGTTTCCAGTTCGTACTGCCAATACTCGATCTCGACCGGTCCACTGACGGTCAAATCGGCGGCAGGGAAGGGCGTTGACGACGAGGTGGATGCTGGTGTGGCGTCCTGGGCGAAACCAGCCAGCGACTGGCCAGCAGCAGCGACGCCAGCTGCCGCGCCGGTGGCCTTGAGCAGGGTGCGACGGTTGAAGTTGCGATCGGAGAATGCGGTCATGGTTGTGATCCTGTTCGCAGAGGGGTGGACCCGGAGGTACCCATTTCACGATCGTTTCCGTCAGTGCGGAAACAAACCCATCAAGCTCATATCGGTGCGGGGATAGCCAGCCAGGCCGTGACGACAACGTGGCCGACTATCCCTCGATACAGCTTGCGCGGGAACAGGACATCGCAGGCAGCACCGGAAGACCGGCGCTGAACGAGGCAGGATGGATCAGTTTGCGACGAGGTGTCGACACGATCACGATGAGCTCCTGACAGGGGACCCTGCAAACCAACTACGCGAGGATGCTATCGCATTGTCCAATGCTTTGCAAAGGGAAGCCTTGCCCGACGGGGGTGACGCGGCATGTTGCGGACAACCGTGATGAGGATGCACAGACCCAGCGCACGTGGATTTTGGCGAGATTTCATCCTTGCGCCGGGCCGAGCATCCCTCCATTTGGACGTTGGACGTCCAATTCGGGGGCAGATGGCCAGGCAGCGCAAACCCAGGAGACCCGCCTCCATGTCCTACTGGTAATGCCTCGGTCCGCACCCTCAGCTCAGGAACTGTCGCGAGCAAGGGAGACGCCCAGAATGCGCGCGGCATTCCCTCCGAAGATGGCCTGCAATTCGTCGTGACTCAGTCCCATGAACCGGCAAATGCGCAGTTGGTCCTGCAGGTAACGGAGGGCGAATCCCCGCGGGAACCAGCTGGAATCACTGCCGAAGATGATCCGCTCGGGGCCGATCGTTTCGTAGAAGCGCTGGAACAGGTCGTCGAGGGTGAGCTTGTAGGGCATCCAGCGGACCCACTGGTTCGAGCCCGACGAATCAACCGACACATTGGGGCACGACCAGCAGAGGAAGAGCAGGTCGGTGACGTGCTGAATGCCGAAGTGCGGGATGACGAAATCCACGGTGGGGAAATCGCGGGCCACGGGTTCCAGCACCTTGGGTGAGATGTTGGGGTGGTAGGAGACCCCACCGGCGGCCCCCAGCATGCCGAAATGACTCAGGACCGGAATCCCCAACCGCTCGCAGACTTCCCAGACGGGGTACAACGACCGGTCGTTGATGAGGATGGGCAGCGTTGGCGCCAGGAGCTTGAGGCCACGCAACCCCAACTCGGTGACAGCACGTTCCAGTTCCGCGGCCGCGTCGGGACGGGTGATGTCGTGATGGGCGAAGCCAATAAAGCGGTCGGGGTACATGGCGACGATGCGTGATAGCTCGTCGTTGTCGCGGCCGGTCACGAAACCAATCTTGTTGATGCCATAGGTATCGAGTTCGGCGGCCCAGCGTTCGGCCTGTTCCTCGCTGGAGCGCGGTTCCGTCTCCGGTTCGGGGAAATCGAAGGCCAGCCGCCATTGCTCGCGCGTCCTGGCCAGTTGCTGCTCGCGGTGCTGCTGCCGTTCGACCGCGGCAGGATTCTCGATCCGGCCCGTCTCGCGGGTGCGATTGCCGCCTCCCTGGCTGACGTCACCCTTGATTGGAAAATGCGCGTGAAAATCGATGACCTGCAGATCCTGAAACATGCCGGGTCCCTTCTGCTGGACACACGTCGGAGGCACTCGCCTCCCCTCGTGCGACGCATGCTACCGAGCGATGGTCGAATCCGCTACCCGGCCAGGCGATCAGGTGAAGGTGGCGTCGAGGGCAGCCGCGAGGTCATTGACCAGGTCATCCGGGTCTTCGAGTCCGACCGAGAAGCGCAGATGGCCGTACTGGCGGAACTCGGGCGGGTAGGCCCTGGCTCGGGGACCTTCACCGCCAACGTGAACGATGAGGGATTCGTCGTGACCGAGAGAGACGGCGGAGGTGATCACCCGGAGACTGCTGACGAAGCGGTTCTGGGCCGCCGAGTCCCCATCCACGGCAAAGGCGAGCATGGCGCCGTACCCGCGTCCGCCGAATTGCCGGGTGGCGAGGTCGTGCTGCGGATGGCTCGCCAACCCGGGCCAGGCCACGTAAGCGACACGCGGATCAGCGGCGAGGAACCGGGCCACGCGTTCGGCATTTGCCAGATGCCGCTCCAACCGGAGGGGCAGCGTGACCGACCCACGCATGACTAGCCAGGCATTGAAGGGCGAGATGACGCCGCCAACATCAACCATGGCATCGCCCCGAATTGGAGCGAGGAGTTCCCGGGAACCAATCACCGCGCCGCCCATCGCGTCGCCGTGGCCGTTGATGTACTTGGTGAGGGAGTGAACGACGAGGTCGGCACCATCTGTCAGCGGCCGGTAGAAGGGTGGCGGCGTGAAGGTCGAATCGACGACCAGCAATGCCCCGTGGCGGTGAGCAACCTCGGCGGCGCCACGAATGTCGGCCACCCGGGTGGTGGGATTGGCGATGGTCTCGACGTGGACGAGCTTCGTCTCCGGGCGGATGGCCGCTTCGATCGCCGATGGATCGGAGGCATCGACGAAGGTGGCGGTGATGCCGTACTTCTCCGGGAGCAGGTGGGCGAAGAGTCGCCAGGTTGCTTCGTAGGTGACATCGGAGACGACGACGTGGTCCCCGGACTTGAGGTGGGCGAAGAAGACGGCGTGGAGGGCCGCGACTCCGGTGGCGAAGGCGACGGCGTCCTCACCGCCCTCCAGCGCCGCGAGCTTGCGCTGGAGACCGAGCTGGTTGACCCCGGAATTGCGCGTGTAGAGCGGGACATCGGTGCCCGACCAGTCGAGGGCCGACGGGTCGTCCGGCAAGGCGTACGAGTTGGCCATCACGATCGGCGTGCGAATCGCACCGGTGCCGGAATCGGTTTCGTTCCCGGCGTGAATGGCGAGGGTGTCGAACGC
>CAZNQC010000053.1:0-4947 GCA_964574825.1 uncultured Sphaerobacteraceae bacterium
TGGCTGCGTGTGGCCCGCCTGGTCCTCGGCCTGCTGATCATCTTCACAGTGATCGAGGATTTCCGGCAGACAACGGATACCGCCGGCAACTTCCTCTCCTTCTTCACCATCCAGAGCAACATCTTCGGGGCCGTGATCCTGCTGCTCGGCGCCACCACGCTGGTGCCGCAGACAGCACGATGGGACTACGTGCGCGGCGCGGCGATGATCTGTCTCGCGCTGACCGGGGTGGTCTACAACCTGCTGCTGCGCAACCTCGGCAGCGACACCCCGCCGTGGATCAACAACATTCTCCACGTGGCCGCCCCGCTCCTGCTGGTGGCCGATTTCCTGATCGATCCGCTGCGCCACCGGCTGGCATTTGTGAAGTCGTTATGGTGGACGGTCTACCCGCTGGTCTACGCCGGCTACTCGCTGGTGCGCGGTCCGTTCGTGGACTGGTATCCCTACGGGTTTCTGAATCCGACCGAACCGGGTGGCTGGACCAACGTCATCGTCCACGTCATCATCATCACCATCGGATTCCTGGCGGTGAGCTGGGTGGTGGTGAAATTCAGCAACTGGCGATTGAACCGTGCGCGACCCTGAGGAGGGGCCGACCTTCCGAGCCGGACCAGGGAACGCTACGTCAGGGGATTGGCTCGGATATGTCGGCCCGTCTCCCAATCCCCGAACCGAGTGCAAGCCTGACCGGCGTTTGACCGTTCGGCACCATGCCGACTAGACTGGCCCACGTCATCAGGCGGAACGGTTCCGCCAACATCACACCGGAGGTCACCTCCCATGAGAGCAACCACCTCGCGCGTTCGCTGATCGCCCGAGCCTCGTCTTCACGCTCCGGCCAACCGGGATTCCACTAGTGAATCCTGTCCTGGCCGGACCGCTCCGCATCCGCAACGCGTCCCCCGATCTCCCTCGCTGACCAATCAGCGGGGCTTTGGCCGTGTTGTGTCTCATCTGGAGCATCCCCTGCGTGTCGACGCTCTCCATCTCCCGGACCACCCACTGGTCCCTGCTCTCTTCTTACCTGAAGCCATATCGCTTTCGCATTGGCCTGCTCGCACTCGTGCTGTTCGCCACCATCGGCGTCCAGGTGGGCGTGCCGCTGGTCACCGCCCGCTTCCTCAATGCCGCCACCGGCAGCCAGCCGCTCGACACGTTGATCGACCTGGCCATGCTCACCATCGGCTTGGCGCTGGTCGGGCAATTGCTCGCCGTCGCCGAAACCTGGCTAGCCGAATCCGTCTCCTGGGACGCGACCAACGCGCTCCGGATCGACCTCGTCCGGCACTTGCTGCGGCTCGACCCCACCTGGCACGCCCAACACACCCAGGGTGACCTGATCGAACGGGTCGACGGTGATGTCGCCACCCTCGACCGGTTCTTTTCCCGCTTCGTCATCGTCATCGCCGGCAATGCGCTGCTGATCCTGGCGGTGGTTGGCCTGCTGACGGTTGTCGACTGGCGAATCGGCCTCGGCATGTCGATATTTGTCGTCGTCGCACTGACCGCCATGCTGCTCGTTCGCCGCAAGGGCGCTCCGACCTGGGAGGCCGAACGGCAGGCGAGCGCCGCCACCTACGGCTTTGTCGGGGAACACCTGGCCGGGCTGGAGGACATTCGCGCAAACGGGGGCGGCGGCTGGGTGATGCGGCAGTTCACCGTGCACCTGCGCGTCTGGCAGCGGGCGATGCACCGGGCCTGGATGCTCGGCTATGTGCTGTTCGCCACCAGCGAAGGCATCTTCGGGCTGGCCATCGCGTTCGCCTTTGGGGCCTGCGCGCTCCTTTTCCACGACGGTGCATTGACGCTGGGCACGGCTTATCTCGTCCTGCGATACGCCGAAATGCTGCGCCGTCCCACCGAGCAAATTCGTAACGAACTGCAGGATCTGCAGCGGGCCGACGCCTCGATTGGACGGATCGCCACCCTCCGCGCCGAAAACCCCACCATCACCAGCGGCCCGGTTCCTGCCCTGCCACCGGGCCCACTGGCGATCGATCTGCGGCAAGTCTCGTTCGCCTACGATCCGGCCGAACCCGTCCTGACCGATCTCACCCTGCACATCCCGGCCGGACGGGTGCTCGGCATTGCCGGGAGGACCGGCTCGGGGAAAACCACCATCGGCCGGCTGCTGCCGCGCTTCATCGATCCCCAACAGGGCACGGTCGAACTTGGTGGCGTCGATGTCCGGGAGCTCGACCTTGGTGCCTTGCGGCGGCGGATCGGGCTGGTCTCGCAGGAGGTCCACCTGTTCGCGGCCAGCGTGCGTGACAACCTCACCCTCTTCGATCCGGACGTGCCGGACGCCCGCCTGCGAGAGGTCCTCGCCGCCGTTGGCCTGGAAGACTGGCTGCAGCGGCTACCTGACGGTCTCGACACCATCATTTCCGGGCCGAGCGGCCTCTCGGCGGGACAGGCCCAGCTGCTGGCTTGCTCGCGCCTGCTGCTGCAGGACCCGGCGGTCGTCATTCTCGACGAAGCGTCGGCCCGGCTCGACCCCGCCTCGGAGCGCCTCCTCCACCAGGCGATCGGCCGCCTGCTGGCAGGCCGCACCGGCATCATCATCGCCCACCGGGTCGAGACGTTCGCCTATGCGGACGACATCCTGGTGCTGGACCAGGGACGGGTGCTGGAAACCGGTTCACGGGAGGACCTGGCCGCCGACCCCACGTCGCGCTTCGCCACCCTGCTGCGCACCAATGCCGGGGAGGTGCTGGCATGACCCGCCCACTTGCCACCTGGCGTTGCCTGGTCGCCATGCAGCGCTACGCGCCCATGCTCTGCCTGGCCCACGCGCTTGGCTGGAGCATCATGAACCTCTCCGGTCTGCTCCCTGGATTCTTCGCCGCCGCCTTCTTCGACGACCTGGCCAATGAGGGATCGGGACGCTTCGCCGCCAACACCATCGTCTACCTGCTGATCGGTCTGGCTGCCGGACGCAGCATCCTCTGGCTGATCGCCGGGTCGTTCGAAACCCGGATGCGCTTCACGATGAGCGCGATGCTCCGGCGCAACCTGCTCCAGGCACTCCTGACCCGACCCGGACGCGTCGCGCTCGACCAGCCGGTCGGCGAGGCGCTCAGCCGCTTCCGCGACGATGCCCACGCCGCCGAGGACACCCTGGACTGGACCGACGAGATCGTCATCCATGCCCTGATCGCCCTGACGGCCTGTGTCGTGCTGCTCACGATCGACGTGCGGATGACGCTGCTCGTGCTGGTGCCGCTGGTGGTGGTCATCGTCCTCGCCCAGCGTGCCCAACTCCGGCTGGAGCGCTACCGGCGAGCCAGCGCCGAAGCCACCGGCCACGTCACCGGCGCGATCGGCGACCTGCTGGCCGGGGTGACCACCCTGCAGGGAGGGGCAGCCGAGGACCGGGCGCTGCAGCATCTCGCCGGGCTCAACCTGCGGCGACGCCGGACGGTGCTGGTCGACCGGATTGCCAGCGACGCGCTGCGGGCGGTCGCCAACAACCTCGTTGCCCTGGGAGTCGGCCTGGTGATGCTGGTTGGTGCCTATGGGCTGCGCAACGGTGAGTTGACCGTCGGGGATTTCGTGCTCTTCATCGCCTACCAGACCTTCGTCACCGACTTCGCCGCCGATTTCAGTTCCTACCTCGCCCACTACCGGCAGGCGGGCGTCGGCTTCCAGCGGATGGATACCCTCCTCGGGCCGCTCCCCGCGGAAGCACTCTTCAATCGAACATCGCTGCACCTGCGCGGAGACCTGCCTGCCGTCCCGGCGAGGACCCCGAACCGGGCCCCCTACACCAGCCTTGAGATCAACGGCCTCACCTACCATCACGCAGCCGGCGAGTCTGGCATCACCGATATCTCGTTCACGGTTCCGGCCGGGCAGTTCACCGTCGTCACCGGGCGGGTGGGAGCCGGGAAATCGACCCTGTTGCGAGCGATCCTCGGGTTGCTGCCGCCAACTGCCGGTGAGGTGCGCTGGAATGGGTCGCCGGCGCCCGATCTGCTCGATCCGCCCCGCACGTCGTACACGCCGCAGGTGCCGCGGCTGTTCAGCGACACCATTCGCCACAACATCGACCTCGGGCAAGCCTTGCCTGCTGCCGACCTTGACGCCGCGATTCACCGCGCGGCCCTGGCTCCGGACCTGGCGACCTTCCCGCAGGGACTCGACACCGAGGTCGGCACCCGTGGCGTGCGCCTTTCCGGTGGGCAGGTCCAGCGGACGGCCGCGGCCCGAATGCTGGCGGCCGAGGCCGATCTGCTGGTGATCGACGACCTTTCAAGTGCCCTCGATGTGGAGACCGAACGGGAGGTCTGGTCGCGCCTGCTCGACGAGGGGCAAACCACGTGCCTCGCCGTCTCGCATCGCCCGGCCGCATTACGCCGGGCCGACCAGATCGTGGTGCTGCATGAGGGCCGGGTGGCGGCAATTGGCCCGCTGGACGACCTGCTCGCCACGAGTCCCGCGATGCGCGCCCTCTGGCATGAGGCACTGGACGAGGCAGATCAACCGGTCGGCGAGGTGACCGGTTGACCCCAGCGCACCGTTTGTCCGGGCTCCGCATCGGTCATACTCCCATGGCGAGGAGCCTGGCCAACCCAGGCGTAAACGCGGTCGCCAACGCCTCGTCCAGGGCCGAGCACTCCTGGCCGTACGCCAGAAAGGGCACCTCATGAAAACCGGAATCGTCTTCGCCGTTCTCCTCCTCCTCGTGGTGGGCTACATCCTCAAGCTGGTGATCGGGCAGGGCCACGATGTGCGAGATGCGAATCGTGCCTGAAAGCCATCTCTTCGGAAGACAATGCCGAGCCTGATCCGGACTGCCTCCCGGACGTCTTCGTATCACGGGGCCAGGCTCGGTCCTTCCATGGAGTCCCCACGGCACGGTCCCACCCGCCACCTGCCCACGGGGCGCGTTCCCCATGCGCTCAACGCCGATTGACTCCCTGCCCCGCAGCCGGGTGCTCC
>CAZNQC010000053.1:5047-11239 GCA_964574825.1 uncultured Sphaerobacteraceae bacterium
TTCCCCTGCCCTGATCAATCTCGTCATGACTCCGGCGAAGGTGCCTGATCCCGCTCCCGAACCGGTCGAGGCGTACGTTCGCAATCACGGTGGGCGGCGATGGTAGCACCCCCCGCGCTGGAGCCCACCACTCGCTGGGGCCATGGAGCATCTATTCAGGGCGACAAACCTTTGCCACAATGCATTGACCGGGTTCCGCCGATCGATGTCCTCTGACCAAAGGAATGCTGCGCGTTATGACTACGTCCCATCGGGACCTGCTGTGGTGGGTTCGCCTCTATCGACTTGGATTCGGCCTGCTGATCGTCGCGGCCGTCATCGCGCAGATCAATAACAACCCAGGCAAAATCGCCAACTTCTTCAGCTTCTTCACCATTCAAAGCAACATCATCGGGGCGGTGGTGCTCCTGCTTGGTGCAGCCGGCTATGCCCCGCGCACGATCCGGTGGGACTACGTGCGCGGCGGGGCGATGATGTACCTGATGCTGACCGGGGTGATTTACAACACCATCCTCGCCGGTATGACCGCTGATTTGCACACGACGCTGCCATGGGTGAACGATGTGCTGCACAAGCTCATTCCGGTGGTGATGGTGGTGGATTTCCTGATCGTGCCGCTGGCTCACCGCATCGACTTCCGCACCGCCCTGTGGTGGACGGCCTACCCCATCGTCTACGCCGCCTATTCGCTGATTCGCGGGCCGATCGTGGACTGGTATCCCTATCCGTTCCTCGACCCGCGCGAATCGAGTTACGGACGGGTGACCCTCAACATGGTGGCGATTGCGATCGGGTTCGTCGTGGTCATCTGGCTGGTAGTGAAGGCCAACGACTGGCTACAGTCGCGCCAGGCCGACCCCCAGGTCTCGGTCAGCTCACCACCGACGTAACCCGTGGGGAGACCCACACGGCAACCAGGTCGTGCCTCCAGAGCGGGCTTCGGCAGGTTGCCGGGGGCCTCCGCACTGCAACCTGACCAGACGAGCTTGTGTCCATACGTCTGCGCATTGCTGCAGGATCCGCTGCATGGTGCCGGTTGACCCAGGTGCCGCACAGCAGATCGCAGGTCATCCAGGGACCCTCCCCATCGATCCCCCTGGGTCTATTCGTGCTGTTCAGCTTCCTCGACGTCGGCGACCGGCGGGGCTGGAGGGGTCAGCGAGAACGCCTCCATGTCGGCCGTCGTTCGCCGGTACACCTCTTCCTCAAATGTGGTCAGGAATTCTGCACTGCGTTCGATCAGACGCGCCTCATCGGAATCGGGGAGCGACGGCGCTGGCAGGAGCCACTGCTCGGCACCAGGACACGCATCACGCCAAATCGGGATCTCGATGAATGAAACCAATCGAATCACGTTACATCCGTACATATCCATGGCAAGTCACTCTTGCGGCTCACAGCTTACGTCTGGTAAATTCATATCAAATTGATCGGAATAGTCAGATTTCAGGAGGAGGGAATCATGCGCGCAGGATTCGAGTTGACGCGTCGACGTATCGTCCAGGCAGCCGGGCTGGGCACAGCCGCCACAGTCACCGGAGGGCTTGTCTCGGCCGTCGCCGCGCAGGATGCCAGCCCCGCGGCAGCCGAGGGTGGCACCCTGGTTATCTACGCCGGCCGCAGCGAGGGACTGGTTGGCGGGTTGATTCCCGAAATCGAAGCGGCAACGGGGCTCACGCTGGACGTGCGCTACGGCAACACCGCCGAACTCGCTGCCCAGATTCTCGAAGAAGGCGACAACTCGCCAGCCGGACTCTATTTCGGACAGGATGCCGGTTCGCTCGGGGCGCTGGCCAGGGAAGGTCGCCTGACCGCCCTGCCGCAGGAAACGCTCGACCAGGTCGATGCCCGCTTCCGTTCGCCAGAAGGTCTCTGGGTCGGTCTCTCCGGCCGCGCCCGGGTGCTGGTCTACAACCCGGACGTGACCGACCCGGCCACGTTGCCAGCCTCCATTGCCGAACTGCCAACCGCCAATGTTGGCAGCATCGCCTGGGCTCCGACGAACGCCTCGTTCCAGACCTTCGTCACCGCGCTGCGGGTCACGGAAGGTGAAGAGGCGGCTCGTGCCTGGCTCGAAGCCATGATCGAAGCTGGCGCTGAGACCTACGAAGGCAACGTTCAGGTGCTCGACGCCGTGGCGGCCGACGAAGTAACCGTGGGCCTGGTGAATCACTACTACCTCTATCAGGCCAGGAAGGAAAACCCGGAGATCACCGCCGAGAACTACTACTTCCCGGGCGGCGACCTGGGTTCACTCATCAACGTGGCCGGGGCAGGCGTGATTGCCGGCAGCGGTCAGGAAGAAGCCGCCGTGGCGGTGGTCAACTTCCTGCTCAGCGAACCAGCCCAGCTCTACTTCGCCGAACAGACCAGCGAGTACCCGCTGGCTGCCGGTGTCGCCGCGCTCCCCGAGCTGCCGCCGCTGGACTCGTTCGAGACGCCGGAGCTCGACCTGACCGACCTCGACGATCTGGCTGGCACGGTACTGTTGCTGACCGAGGTTGGCCTCATCTAGTGCTCGCCCAGGCGTTCGCATCCAGCACCCACATTCCGTGGCGATAGCGCTGCGATCGGCAAGCAGGCGGTGGTCCAGTGGGCCACCGCCGTTGCTCGTGCTGCTGGCATTACTGGTCTGTCTCGGCATGCTGGTGCCGTTCGTGTACCTGGCGATCCGCACCTTCGATGCCTGGGATGCGGTGCGGCCACTCGTTCTTCGCCCCCGCACCGCCGAAATCCTCTGGAACACGATTCGACTCGCGATTGGCGTGGTGATCGGCACCAGCCTGATCGCCATTCCGCTCGCCTGGTTGACCACCCGCACCGACCTGCCCGGGCGGCGGTTCTGGAATGTGGTGTTGCCGCTACCGCTCGTCATCCCCTCCTACGCTGGGGCGGTGGCGATGATCGGGTTGCTGGGTCCGCGAGGGATGGCCCAGGACTGGCTGGAACGCGCCAGCCTGCCCGCCCTGCCCAACCTCTATGGCTACACCGGATCGTGGCTGGTGCTGACCCTCTTCACCTATCCGTACGTGTACCTGCAGGTGCGCGGCGCGATTCGGGGGCTCGATCCGGGACTGGAGGAAGCGAGCCGCACGCTGGGAATCGGCTCGGTGGGAACCTTCTTCCGGTGCGTCCTGCCCCAACTGCGTCCCTCGATCGGGGCCGGGTTGCTGCTGGTGTCGCTCTACACCATCTCCGACTTTGGCGTGGTCACCATGCTGCGCTACGAAACCTTCACCCGCACGATCTACACGCAGTACCGGGCAGCATTCGACCGATCGCTGGCGGCAGCACTGGGACTGCTGCTGGTGTTCCTGGCGGTGGCCGTGCTGGTGGGAGAATTCCGGGTCCAACAGCGGGCATCGCTCTACCGGGTCGGCGCCGGTGCCGCCCGCGCCCCCCGCATCCAGCCGCTCGGTCGCTGGCGGTGGGTCGCCACCGGCTGGTGTGTCCTGGTGGCCACGGTCGCGCTCGGGGCACCGGTGAGCATGTTCGTCTACTGGCTGACTACCGGCGCCTCGGCCGGACAGCGGCTGGAGCGATTGCCTGCGGCCATCTCGGGGTCGTTGTCGGTGGGAGGGTTGACCGCCCTGGGGGTGATTCTCGCCGCCTGGCCGATCGCCACCCTGGCGGCAAGATACGGTGGACGGCTGTCCCTGGTGCTGGAACGATTGAGTTACCTTGGCTTCGCCTTGCCGGGTATCGTCATCGCGCTCGCCTTCGTCTTCGTCGGAGCGAGGTTCCTGCCCGTGCTGTACCAAACCCTGACGTTCATGACTCTGGCGATGGTGATCCGGTTTCTGCCGCACGGGGTGGGGGCGGTGAAGTCATCGTTGCTGCACATCGACCCACGGCTGGAACAGGCTTCACGCGTACTGGGCAGCTCGGGACTGGGGACAACCTGGCGGATTACCCTGCCCCTGGCCTGGCCCGGAGTGACGAGCGGGGCCATTCTCGTCTTTCTTGGCGCCATGAAGGAACTCCCGATCGTGTTACTCCTTGCCCCGACCGGATTTCACACGCTGGCCACCGAGATCTGGAGCGCCACGGACAACGGAGCGTTCGGCCGGGCGGCCGCGCCGGCCCTGTTGCTGATCGCCCTCTCGGCCATCCCCACTCTCGGGCTCGACCGGCAACGCCAGCAAGATGAGGCACTGCCATGATTCCCCTGCAGATTGCGGGCCTGCAAAAGTCGTTCGGTGGACGGCAAGTCGTCGCCATCGACCACCTGGAGCTGGTTCCAGGCGAGCTGCTGGCCCTGCTGGGACCGAGCGGCTGCGGCAAAAGCACCACCCTGCGCCTGATCGCCGGATTGGAGCGACCCGATGCCGGGGAGATCGTGATTGGCGGGGTGACCGCCGTTGACGACCGGACCTGGGTGCCGCCGCAACGCCGCCGGGTCGGACTCGTGTTCCAGGACTACGCGTTGTTTCCGCACCTGACCGTGGCAAGGAACATTGCCTACGGTCTACCCCGTGGTGCGCAGCGGAACCACCGGGTGGCGGAAATGCTGGACCTGGTGGGGCTGGCCGGTCACGAGCAAGCCTACCCCCGGCAGCTTTCCGGCGGGCAGCAGCAACGCATTGCGCTGGCCCGGGCGCTGGCTCCGGCCCCGGAACTGCTGCTGCTCGACGAGCCATTCTCGTCACTCGATCCCGGGCTGCGGCACCAACTCCGGAGCGACGTTCGATCGATTCTGCAGCGAGCAGGCACGACCGGGCTGCTGGTGACTCACGACCAGGAAGAGGCACTCTCGATCGCCGACCGGGTCGCCGTGATGCTGGACGGCCAGATTGCCCAGGTCGACTCACCCGAACGGCTCTATTACGCGCCAACCTCTCTCGAGGTTGCCCTCTTCATTGGCGATGCCAACCTCCTGCCCGGCATGGTCACCGCCGCAGGAATCGAATCCTCGCTCGGGACGATCGTCCGCCCCACCGCCGAACGCGGGCCGGTGCAGGTGATGCTTCGTCCGGAACTGATCGGCCTCTCCACCACACCGGTGGACCCCGGAGTGGAAGGCACGGTGCTGGAGGTTGATTTCTACGGGCACGATCATGTCGCGAAGGTTCAGGTTGCCGGACTCGACACCCCGGTGCGGGTTCGACTGGCTCACCTGGTCATCGTCAAACCCGGCCAACCGGTCTGGCTTTCACTCTCCAGCGCCGGGATGATCTACCCAGACGTGTAACTACGACGTGTGAACAACATGAAGACAACCACTATCCGGATATCGCCGGTTCGATATCGGTGGCGGCAAAGTCGTTACCCACGAACAACAACGGTTCATCCAGAGCCTTCGCCAGGGCGTACGCGAAGCAGTCGCCGAAATTGAGCTTCGCCGAATGGCCGCTCCCCCGCCCATAGCGGCGCCAGGCCTCCCGGGCAATCGTCACCTGCTCGTAGGTCACTGGCACGATCTCCAACGTGGCCCGCCGAATCGTGTCGTCAAGGATTGGCGCAGCCTCGGGCCCACCACGACGATCGATCACTATATATGTTTCCAGTAGATTGGCAGCAGAAATGCGAGATGATCCCTTGCCATCCAACACGGTCAACAGCTGCCTGTATCCCGGCTCGTTCAAGGCAATCGCTACAAGGGCCGATGTGTCGACGATCATAGCGGCAACCCGTCATCGCCATAGAGATCCTCGGCGGTGAACACAGGCGCATCCCGAAACAAGTCCCGCAGCTTCCGCGCATTCTCTTCGATGGCGACAATCACGGCCTCGCGTTCTTCTGGTGTTTTTGCCGTCGCCAGGGTCAGCAACTCGGGCTCGGGCACCGGTTCGACCTGCACGGTCACAGTCTGCCCCGGCCGGGCATTCGGCACAGTCACCCGGCCATCGGGTTCAACTGTCAGGCGATAGATCTGCATCGTCATATCCTCCACATATCAGCATCCATCTCTTGGACCACTATATACACCCGCAAACGAACTCACATTCAGCTGCTGCCGGATGTCTCTCCTGAGGACGGCGCCAGCACAGCCTCGATCCGGGCGGCACGGTCGAGACGATCGCGGCGGCGGTTGACCGCGGCCTGAATCGCCAATGGCGGCACCCGGATCGCATGTCCGTTCCAGCTCACGGTCTCCAGATGGTCCTCCGCCCACGGCCCAAAGTCAGCCAGTTGCGGCTGGTCAACGAATGCTTCCGGTCCGGCGGCAAAATCAACCCGCATCCCGATGAA
>CAZNQC010000053.1:11339-18343 GCA_964574825.1 uncultured Sphaerobacteraceae bacterium
GACCGATCAGACGGGGGAGGTTCTGCTTTACGGCCTCAATGCCGAAGCCGTTCCGTTCGAATGTGCGTTCCCACCCATCACCCACCGGATTCCAGAACGACCCCGCCAGGAAATCAGCCGTGACCGGATCGACCCGGGACAACCGAAACGTCACGCTGTCGCCGGTTTCCTGCCAGGTGAGATCGGGTCCGGGGTGCATGGGCGTGCCTTCCTGGGAGTCGGTCGGGTATCAGCGGGCGATTGTAGCAATCACCGCCTTCGCCACGCTGGATCCCGGCGCGGCTGGTTGCGCCCTCCGGTGACCTTTGCTAAGGTGCGCTTCATAGAGCAAAGCTGAAGATTCTGCATCTCTGCAGGCAGTTGCCAGTTCTCTGGCCGATCGTTTCCTGCTTGATGCATGGCGTCGCATCATCCGGTTGCAGCAGGCACGGGGGCAGAACTCCGATCCTGCGGAAGGGGACCCGGCAGACCGATGAACGATCCCGTCGCTTCCTCCTATCGTCCAGAGCACATCACCCCAGGCCGGTCCAGCGCCCATCGAGCCCTGGGACGTGACTGGAAGCTGGGCTACGTGTTCGTGCTGCCGCTCGTGCTGATCCTGGTCGCGCTGGTTGCTTATCCCTTCTTCACCGGGATTGCCCTTTCGTTCCAGAACAAAACCATCGGCGGATCGGCCCGCTGGGTGGGCACCTCGAACTACCAGGAACTGCTCTGGGGCGACCAATACTCCTCGGTCTTCTGGAACTCGGTCCGGGTGTCAGCCATCTACACCGTCGTCTCGGTGGCGCTCAAGCTGGTCATCGGCATGCTGATGGCCCTGATGGTCAACGAACAGTTCCGGGGCCGCATGCTCGTGCGGGCGCTCCTCTTCCTCCCCTGGGCCACGCCCACCATCATCGTCGCCCTCACCTGGCGCTGGATCTTCGACGGTTCGATCAACGGCCTGTTCAATCTCTTCCGGGTCGACTATCTCGGCGCCACCACCCTCGTCCAGTTCCTCTCCGATCCCAACAAGGCCCTTTGGTCGGTGATCATCGCGGTCACCTGGCAGGGCACGCCCTTCTACACCATGATGCTGCTCGCCGGGTTGCAGGCCATTCCCGCCGAACAGTACGAAGCCGCCGCCCTCGACGGCGCCGGGCCGATGCAGCGCTTCCGCGATATCACCCTCCCCGGTCTCGTGCCCGCCATCACCATCACCGTGCTGCTTTCCACCATCTGGACCGCCAACAGCATCAACTTCATCTACGCCATGACGCGCGGCGGCCCGGCCAACGCCACCATGACCTTTCCGATGCTGGCCTACGAAATCGGCATCGCCGGAGCCCGCCAGCTGGGCATGGCCGCCGCCGTTTCGGTCCTCTTCTTCCCACTCTTCATCGTCATCATCTACCTGCTGACCAAACGGATGCTCTCGTCCGACTCGCAGAACTGACCCTGGGAGAAAGCCGCGCCATGGCCCAGTCCATCCGCACCACCGACCTCGTCATCCCGCCACCCAGCCGCCGTTCGTGGCTGTCCCGCAACTGGCTGAAGAAGATCGTCCTGCCACTCGGTCTGACCCTGGCCCTGATCTGGACGCTCTTTCCCTACGCCTGGATCCTGGCGACCTCGCTCAAGCCCAACCGCGACATCTTCGTCGAATCCTCGATCATTCCGAAGCGGTTCACCTGGGATCACTACATCTATATCCTCAACGACGACCAGTTTCGGGTCTATTTCCGCAACAGCGCCATCGTGGCCGTCAGCACCACCATCATCGCCATGTTCGTCGCCATCCTGGCCGCTTACGCCCTGACCCGGCTCCGGTTCACCGGACGCACCTTTCTCGCCCGCACCACCATCGTCACCTACCTGATTCCGGCCTCGCTGCTCTTTATCCCCCTCTTCCAGGTCGCCTTCCAGTTACATCTCACGGACAAAATCGGCGGCCTGATCGTGATCTACCTGATCTTCTCGGTGCCATTCTCGACCTGGATGACGATTTCCTACTTCAACACCGTGCCGAGCGAGTTGCAGGATGCTGCACTCGTCGATGGCGCCACTCGCCTGCGGGCACTCTTCTCGATCTTCATTCCCCTCTCGCTCCCGGCCCTGGCCGTGGTGGCACTCTTCACCTTCACCAACGCCTGGAACGAATTCCTCTTCGCCCTGCTGCTGATCGGGCGCGATTCGCAGAAAACCCTGCCGGTCGGCCTGACCGATTTCGTGCGCGGCGATACCTATCAATGGGGGCGCCTGATGGCTGGTTCACTGCTGGCCTCACTGCCCCCGGTAATCATCTATTTCGTTTCCCAACGTTGGGTCGTCTCGGGATTGGCAGGAGGTGCCGTGAAGGGATAACCGGGTCTTCGATCGGGCTTACGTGGAACAGACCATTGCACCGAAAGGACATGCACCGTGGATACCGTTCGCAAGCTGGACCTGAATCGCCGCACGCTGATCAAGGGCACCGCCGGAGCTGGCGCCGCCCTGGCCCTCGGCAGCGCCATCAGCCCCGCCACCCATGCCCAGGATTTCAGCGGTAAGCTCACCGTCTGGGGTGTCGTCTCCTTCACTGAGGAAGGCGATGATCTGCTCGGCGAGCAGATGCGGGCCTGGGGCGAAGCCAACGGCGTCGAAGTCGAATACGTGGCCCTGCCTGGGTCGGACTACGCCACCAAGCTCGCCGCCGCCGTCGAAGCCGGGTCTACTCCCGACATCGCGATGATGATCGCCAACCTCGCCATCTTCTACGGCAACCAGGATCGCCTGGTGGACGTGACCGATGTCTACGACGAGCTGAACGAGCTGGCAGGAGGCTTCTGGCCGTCGCTCAAGGCCCACGTCACCATCGGCGACGAGGTCATCTCGATTCCAATGGATGCCGAGGTTGGCGTGATGTACTCCCGGCTCGACCTGATCGAGGAAGCCACCGGCGAGCGCACGCCACCGGCCACGCTCGACGAACTCGAAGAGATTTCCGCGCAGGTCACCGAGCCGCCGCGCCAGTTCGGCATCGGGCTCACCCTCGGCCGCTTCCCCGACACCAACGGCCAGATCTCCCAGCTCATCTTTGCCGATGGCGGTTTCCTGGTCGATGAGGATGGCAACCCGGCGCTCGACTCGGAAGGAGCCCTGCACGCCCTGGAGCGGGTCAAGCGCTGGTGGGACAACGGTCTCATCCCGCCCGACGCCCCCAACTGGGACGATTCCGGCAACAACACCTCCTACCAGTCGTACCAGTCGGCCTTCGTCTTCAACCCGGCCTCGATCCTCGGCTACCTGCAGCAGAACGACGAAGAACTGCTGGCGGACACCGCCCAGGCGAAGTTCCCGGAAGGCACGGCCGGATCGTTCCCGACTTCCGGCACCTGGTCGTGGTCGATCTTCAACAACAGCGAGAACCAGGACGCGGCCAAGGCGCTGATTGTCGACATCATGCAGCCGGAAAACGTCCAGGCCGTCTACGAGGCGGTCGGTGGTCGCTGGTATCCAGCCTATGTCGACCTGCAGAACGAACCATTCTGGGCCGACAACCCATTCTTCGTCGACTTCCCGAGCATTCTGGAAACCGCCCGGCCCAGCTGGTATCCCGCCGAAGGCTCCGCCGACCTGATCACCAAGCTCAGCGCGGTCGACCAGAAGTACATCATTGCCGACCTGGCCCAGGCGGTGGTCGTCAGCGGCACCGATCCGGCCGAGGCGCTGGCCGCGGCCCAGCTCGCCATGGAACAGACCTTCGCCGAGGTCGACTCCAATACCTGACCTGCGTTGCGGCGTTCATGTGGCATCAATGCGGACCAGCGATCGATTGCTGGTCCGCATTGGCGTATCGGCAGATGGATCACGACAGAGTCCACCACCGCGAGCGACAGTAGGAGTCGATCTCGTATCGACCCTGTGGGGAACCACTCGGTTGGTGAGGGCGAGACAGGCTCAGTTCGACAGTGATGCTTCGTAGTCTGCCATCCAGGCTCGCAAGCGCACGATCAGGTCGCGCAGCCAGTCGACGGGTGCTTCGTCTGGCTCCATGTTGATGGCCCGCGCCAGCACACAGTACATACGTAATTCCGAAATGTCCAGGAATTCCGGCACCAGAGCGAGATCGTCATCGCTGAGCGGATGATACCGCCGATACCCCGTGACGAATGCCTGCACCCGTGGTGAATCGAGGCTGTCACCTTCATCCAGCACGTCCGTCAGCGCCTTGGCGATGTCGAGCAGATACCACCCTTCGCCATACTCATCGAAGTCGAGCACCGCCACCTCATCACCCGACCAGACCAGGTTGTCCAGTTCCAGATCGGTGTGGAGCAGACCGTATCGCTCCGGGGTGCGCGGCTGGGTCATTAGAAACTCCCGCAGGCGCAGTCCTTCCCGGGCAACGGCTGGCGGCACACTCGCCTCCTTTCGCACCAGCCAGGCGAGGGCGGACGCCCACCCAGCCGGTCGCCGCAGTTCGGCCGGAGCATCCTGCATTGCTGCATGGAGACGACCGACCGTCGCGCCCCACTGCTCCATCCCGGCCAGGTCGAGGCTGTCAAGGTCACGGATCTCACCCGGCAAGGCGGCAAAGACAACCGCATGGATCGGCCCAATCGTCGTTCCGACCGTCACGACCAGGTCACCTGACAAGGCCGGTATCGGCTGCACCACCGGCACACCCTGGGCCGACACCCATCCCAGCAGATCCAGTTCCTGCCGGATGCTGGTGGAGGTGCGCTCGGTGCCGGGCGCCAACCGGAGAAAGGCCGGTTGACCGGCAATGGTCAGGCGATAGATGGAATTGGCACTGGTGCGAAAGAACCGGACCGAGCCAGGATCGGGCGCCCAGGCAGCGGCCACGGCTTCCGCCACGGGACTGTGGCCCGTGGCCGGGTCGATTGTGGAGTCAAGGTTCCAGAGAATACGAAGGGACATCATCAGGCAAGGCACTCCTGTGCAGGGTTCCGCACGTGGGGACGAGATCGACACCGGTACCGCGCATATCGCCTCCTCGTCCAGGAGTGGTTGCTGCCATTCCGTCGTCACACCAATAACTCCAGTCAGCATCGCCCATCACCCCGGAATCCGCAACGCGCATACTCGCGCGGGTTACGAAGGGGTTGACATTTGGGCATTCCAGGAGCAGTATTTCACCAGATGGTTATTTATCCGATTGGTGAAATACCAGTGACGACCGATGACGAGCTCAGCCGAACATTCCACGCCCTCGCCGATCCAACCCGGCGGGCGATCCTGGCTCGTCTCGCGCAGGGCGAAGCCACCGTCAACGAACTCGCCGCCCCGTTCGCCATCTCCCTGCCGGCCATCTCGAAACACCTCAAGGTGCTCGAACAGGCTGGCCTCATCTCTCGCGGCCGTGACGCCCAGTACCGACCATGTCGCCTGGAACCCGGCCCCCTGAACGACGCGTCGTCCTGGATCGATACCCATCGCCAGCACTGGGAAGAAAGTTTCGACCGGCTCGCCGGGTACCTGGAGACACTCCAGCAAGGATCGTCCGATGACCGCACCGACTGACCCAATCGATATCGTCCTCACCCGCACGTTCCCGGTTGCGCCGGACGTGGTCTTTGCTGCCTGGACCGATCCCGCGCAGATGGCGCAATGGTGGGGCACCAACGATCACCACGGCTCCGCCGCCGAGATCGATCTCCGCATTGGCGGCGCCTGGCGAGCCTGCATGACCTCGCCGGAGGGAGAGGACCATTGGGCCGGAGGGATCTACCGCACGATCGACCCGCCCCGGGAACTGGGATTCACCTTCGCCTGGGAGGCATATCCGGACTCCGTTTCAGAGGTAACGATCACCTTCACCCCGGTCGCGGATGGCACCGCGATGACCTTCCACCAGCACCTGACCGTCTCGCCGGAAACGGCGGCCGCCTATCAGGCTGGTTGGGAAGAAACGTTCGACCGCATCGCCACTCACCTGGCGGCAGGCAACCCGGCCAACTGAGGCCTGGCAACTCGTCTGTATGGGTGGACCTGCCCGTTGCCCATCATCCGCCTCACTCAGGGAGAAGTCGCATGGTTCAGTTCAGCACCACCGTCGTCCTCGGCGGCAAAACAGCCACCGGCCTGGAAGTTCCGGAAGCAATTGTCACCACCCTTGGCGCCGGCAAGCGACCAGCCGTCACCGTGACCCTGAACGATGAATACAGCTACCGCAGCACCATCGCCCCGATGAGTGGCTCGTTCTGGATTCCCCTGGCGGCGGAACACCGCGAAGCCGCGAGTCTCGCCGCCGGTGACACGGTAAACGTGACCGTGGAACTGGACACCGCCCCGCGCACGATCGAGGTGCCGGACGACCTTGCTGCTGCTTTCACTGCCAATCCCCAGGCAGCCACCATGTGGCAATCCCTCTCCTACAGCGACCAACGGTTCCATGTCCTCCAACTGACCGGAGCCAAAACGGACGAGACACGACAAAGGAGGTTGGCGAAGATCATCGACACCCTGAACGCTGGACGCAAACGCTAGCACCGGCGCGGCACATCAGCTCGCCGAGTACATACTCCAGGGGAGTTCCGCCATGACCACCATTCCGACCGGCCAGATTTCCGATACCGAGTACGTCATGGTCCGCGAGTTCAAGGCCCCGCGCGACCTCGTGTTCAAGGCCTACACCGACCCCGAAATGGTGCCCCAGTGGTGGGGTCAACGCGCCAGCACCACCATCGTCGACCAGATGGACTGCCGCACTGGGGGCACCTGGCGCTATGTCCAGCAAGGTCCGGACGGCTCCGAATACGCCTTCCACGGGGAATACCTGGAAGTAACCCCGATCGACCGCATCGTCAACACCTTCGAATTCGAAGGCATGCCCGGCCATGTCGTCACCGATGCCGTTGACTTCGTGGAGATCGAAGGCGGCACCCGGATCATCGCCACCTCGGTCTTCGCCAATCCAGAGGACCTGCAGGGCATGCTCAGCACCGGCATGGAATCGGGCGCCAACGAGAGCTGGGACCAGCTGGCCGAACTGGTCGAGGGTCTCGCCAGCGCCTGACCTC
>CAZNQC010000054.1:0-16153 GCA_964574825.1 uncultured Sphaerobacteraceae bacterium
GAGGCACTGCAGGTTCTTCAGTTCCAACAGGGGAGTCGTCGTCGTATCGGTCATCAGGCGACATCCTCTTTCATGGCGAAGTCGGTGCAGCGCACGAGATGCCCGGGGGCGACTTCGACGAGTGGCGGAGTCGCGGTCATGCAGCCGGCCGTGGCGTGCGGGCAACGTGGGGCAAATCGGCAACCAAATGGCGGATTGGTCAGGTCGGGCAGCGATCCCGGAATGCCGCGGATGCGTTCCTTCGGCCCGGTCAGGCGCGGAATCGAGCCAATCAGGGCCTGCGAGTAGGGGTGGCGGGCGTCGGTAAAGAAGGTCTCGCGCGGGGCGACTTCCATCAACTGACCGGCGTAAAGCACGGCGACGATGTCGGTGGTGGCGTTGATGACCCCCACATCGTGCGAAATCACCATCGTCGTCAGGTCGAACTCCTGCTTGAGGCGCGAAATCTCCTCCAGGATCTGGGCCTGGGTGATCACGTCGAGGGCGGTCGTCGCCTCGTCGAAGATCACGAACGGCGGATCGCAGAGCAGACCGAGCGAGATCATGGTCCTTTGCATCATGCCGCCGGAAAGTTCGAATGGATACGAGCGGAGCACCCGTTTCGGCAGGTGGACGGCGGTCAACACCCGTTCGATTCGCTCATTGCGTTCGCGATCGCTCATCCCGGGATCGTTGGTCCGCAGCACGTCGTGCATCTGGTTGCCGATGCGGTGCACCGGGCTCAGCGCCGAGAGCGATTTCTGGAAGACCATCGAAAGCTTGCTCCACCGCCAGGAACGGTTGAGCTCGGCCTCGGAGAGGCGCACCAGGTCGGTGCCGTTGACGATGATCTGGCCGGTGACGTGGGCGTTGGCCGGCAGCAACCGAAGAATAGCCAGCGCGATCGTCGACTTGCCGGACCCGCTTTCACCCACCAGGCCAATGCTGGCTCCCTTCGGCACGATGAGCGAGACATCGTCAACAGCGGAAACGAGGCCGCGGTCGGTGCGATAGGTAATGCCCAGATTGCGCAGTTCCAGCAGGGGTGGCTGCTCGCTCATGCCTTCACCTTCCGGCTGCGTGGAGAGAGAACGTAAGAGATGCCGTCACCGACCAGGTAGAACCCGAGCACGGTGATGATGATGGCGATACCGGGCAGCACCGAAACCCACCAGGCCGTGGTGATACTGGTCCGGCCGTCGAAGATCATCCGGCCCCAGGTGGCCTTGTTCGGGTCGCCGAGGCCGATGAACGACAATCCGGCTTCGATCAGGATTGCTCCGGCCACGTCCAGCGAGGCATTGGCGATCAATGGCTGGATGCCGTTCGGCACCACGTGGCGGAACAGGATTCGGGGTTTCGATTCACCGAGTGCGGTCAGGCCCTGGACGAAGGTTCGCTCTCGCAATGAGAGGGCCTGGGCCCGCATCAACCGGGCACTGGTCGGCCACGAGGTCAGGCCGATGATGATCATCACGTAGAAGATGCCCGAGCCGAACGTGGCCACGATGACGATGATCAGGAAGAACGCCGGGATGATCAGGAACATGTCCGTCAACCGGCTGAGCAGGATATCGGTCCAGCCACCGTAGAACCCGGCCAGCGATCCGACCACAACGCCCACCACCATCGAGATGGCCGCGGCCACCAGGCCGATCGAGAGCGAGACCCGGGCGCCATACACGAGTTGCGCCAGAATCGACCGGCCCAGGTGATCGGTGCCCAGTGGATAGCCTTCGGTGCCAATCGGAGCCAGGCGTGGACCGCCCAGCGCGAACGGGCCGTCCGGCGCGATCACCGGCGCGAAAATGGCGGCAAGGGCGACCAGGATCAGGATTGCCAGGCCGATCGGGCCAACACGGCTGGCCGCGAACGCCTTCCAGAAGTGCTTGACCTTGCCGTCCCGGACGACGGGCGGCAGGGCGAGTTCGTCAATTGCGAGAGGTGCTTCAGCCATTAGCGGAGCCTGATCCGGGGGTCGAGGAAGGCATACACAATATCGGTAATGAGCACGGCCAGCGACACCGTGATCGCCAGGATGAGATAGATGCCCATCAGCAGCGGGTAGTCACGCCGGAGCACGGCATCGAGCGTCAACCGGCCAATGCCTGGCCAGGCAAACACGATTTCGATGAGCGCCGCCCCCGTAAAGAGGAAGCCGAGGCTGAGTCCGAAGACGGTCACGGTCGGCAGAAGCCCGTTGCGCAATGCATAGCGACGGAAGATCGTGCGTTCGGGCAATGCCGCGGCCCGGAAGGTGGTCACGTAGTCCTCGCGTTGCTGTTGCACCACGCTGGCCCGGGTGATGCGGAAATAGACCGGAATCTGGACCAGGGCGAGCGTGGCGACGGGCAGGATCATGTGTTCGGCCACATCGAGCACATCGCGGAAACCGGTGTAGTTGGCGCGAACGGTGCGCATGCCAGAGGTGGGCAGCCAGCCGAGTTTTGACGAGAAGATGACGATGAAGACCAGGCCCAGCCAGAAGGCTGGAACGGCGAACAGCGCGTAGTTGCCGAACGACAGCACCGTATCGGTGACGGATCCGTTTTTCTGGGCAGCATAGGCGCCGAGCAACGTGCCGATCACCACCGCCAGCAAAGCGGCCGTGAAGGTGAGGAGGATCGTGTTCGGCAACCGGCTCATGATCACGTCCAGCACAGGCTGTTTGAGGGTGATCGAGTCGCCCAGATTGCCCTGGAGCAGTTGCTTCAGGTAGCGCCAGAACTGGACCGGGAGTGGCTGGTCCAATCCGTAGCGGATTCGAATTGCCTCGATCTGCGCTTCGGTAGGACTATCCCGTCCGGCCAGCACGCGCGCCGGGTCGCCCGGTGCCGCGCGCAGCAGGAAGAAGGTCAGAACCATCGAGAGCAGGATGGTGGGAACAATGGAGGCAAGTTGGCGAAGAATATAGCGACCCATACGGCCTCGTGACGGTGGTGGGGACGATGGCCTCGGAACGAGACCCGGGTAAGGGCAGCCTCTCGCGAGAGACTGCCCCTTTTGATCGGGCCTAGCCTTCGAGCTTGGTGAGCGTCAGGCGGTTCATGCCGACCAGGTTGGAGGCCGGGTCGTTCGAGTCCAGCCAGAAGCCGGAGAGGCGATTGGTCCAGGCACTGTAGTAGGCCTGGAGGGCGAGCAGCACACCCGGCAGTTCGTCGGCCAGAATCTGCTGGGCCTGGAAGTAGAACGGCGCGCGCTCTTCCGGTGTGGGAGCCGAGTCACCTTCGACCAGCAGGGCGTCGAACTCGGGATTCGAGAAGGCCCAGTGGTTGAGCGTGCCTTCGGAACCCCAGCGGAGCGCCAGGTTGGCCGGGTCTGGCCCCTGGAAACCACCAATCGAGCCCATGTCGAAGTTGCCGGCGGCGAGTTGTTCGTCCCAGGCAGCGAACTCGAGGGTGATGAGTTCGACCTCGATCCCGACTGCGGCAAGCTGTTCCTTGATCACCGTGGCGGTATCGGCCAGTTCCTGCCACCCGGAGAAGATGTAGTACTGCAGCTTGAAGCGGGTGTCGCCGTCGAGCGGGAAGCCAGCTTCGTCCAGCAGGGCGTTGGCGCCGTCGACATCGAAGGCCGGAGCCTGCGAGTCGGGGTTGCTGGCCCACTGGATCACCGTTGGGTAGAACCCGGTTTGGGGCTCACCAAGCCCAGCCAGGGCCGTGGCGACGATCTGGTCGCGGTCGATGCCCATCGCGATGGCCTGGCGCACTTCCAGCACGTCCAGCGGAGCCTTGGCGGTGTTGAACCCAAGATAGATTGGGCTCGGGTACATCTTGCCAGCAGTCACGAAGTTGGCATCGGCTTCCAGGGTCGGCACCTGCGCAGCCGGCACGCCCGCGACGTCGATTTCGCCGTTGAGCAGCGCCTGGACCTCGGTGTTGGGGTCCGGAATGATCTGGTAGATGGCGCTTTCGAGGTACGGACCTTCGCCGAAGTAGGCCTCGTTGGCCTCCAGCTCCACGGTCTGGCCAGCGGTGTAGGAGACGAACTTGAACGGACCGGAGCCGATCGGGGCCATGTTGGCCGGGTTCTCGGCCCAGTCGGTGTCGGCGTAGATGTGGGCCGGCATGATCATCACACCGTACCAGGAGAGGAACCCGATGATGGACGACGAGGCACGGGAGAGATTGAGGACGGCGGTGTAATCGTCAACCACGTCGACCGATGCCAGGGCGGAGATCAGGGCGGCAGCGGTGGTGGTGGGGTCACCAACGATGGTTTCCAGCGACCATTTCACGTCGGCGGCGGTGACTGGTTCGCCATCGTGCCAGGTGGCCAGCGGATTGAGCGTGACGGTGATCGAGAGGCCGTCGTCGGCGACTTCGTAGCCGGTGGCGAGTTCCATGATGACGTTAAAGTCGTTGTCCAGCGAGAACAGCGAGTTGTAGATGTTGCAGGCAATCGGCCAGAGATTGTCATCGGCGGTGAGGTTCAGGTTGAACGAAAGCGGCTCGCCTGGAATGGAGAGGATCGCCGTGCCGCTCAGTTCCTTCGGCGCAATCTCACCGGCTGGGGTCTGGGCCTTCATCGATTTGGGGAAGCTCATCGAGCCAATCAGGGCGGCGGTGGCGGCCATTGCGGCGCTGCCCTGAACCATGCTGCGGCGGCTGAGTGGTCGGTTCATCATGGCTTGGGAGAAGTTCATGAACGGATCCTTTCCGGATGTGGCGATGGTAGTCGTGTCCCTGGCCCACGGTGGGCCGCATTACCTTAAATAGCAGATCGCTGACGGGCGAGGTACTCGGCAGCGGCCAGCACCGCGCCGAACTGGACCCCAACCAGCTTGCGAATGGGAACGGTCCGGAAGTCGAGCTCACTTTCCAGCTGGGCACCCCAGCGCTCGAACGTTTCGCGGGCGGTGGTGAGTTCACGGCGAATGGCGGGAGTGCCATTCCCGATCCCAATCTCACCTTCCAGCATCCGCACGATGAGACCCTGCCAGCATAACCGGAAGAACTGCGGCATGATCTGGCTGCTGAACAGTTCGGCCGCGGTGGCCGGTCGGTCGGTGTCGGGATTGTTGGTGGCCCAGGTGCGTTCGGCGTCGGTGTCGCTGCCCAGTTCGTTCACCCACCAGTCCACCGTGCGGCGGAAGGGGGAGTCGACCGAGAGGTCTTTCACCACGGCGTTCCAGTGGGCCTGCATCGCCTCGCGCGAAGCGGCCTGCTCGTCGAGCGAAGCAAGAATCGCCTCGCGGCGGTTGGTGGTCGTTGGGGTCTGGTCGTTCACCCGCGGATCGTCGAAGTAGGCGACCTCGGTGACGATGTTGAAGGTGTTGTAGGGGCGGGAGTACTCGAAGCTGGAGGCGCCGGATTCGTTCTCGCCCGGATTGCCGCCGTTGGCCTCCAGGTAATCGTAGGCATCAGCGGTCGAAAGCAGCGGGAAGATGGCATCGGCCAGTGGCGTAGCCCATGGAACTTCGGCCTCACCCATCGCCAGCGGCAGGTCCTCCCAGGCTGGCAGCGCGTGCAGGGTGTCGTAGAGGGCGTCATCGCCATTGGAGACGTAGTAGTAGACGCCGCTGAAGCCAGCATTGTGCAGCGAGGCCATCAGGTCGGGCTGCAGCTCGTCGATCACCCGCATCAGCATTTCGGTTTCGGGCAGCGAGGCGTCGAAGTAGTGATCCTTGTAGGAGATCGGGAAGGTCCACTCGACCTGGTCCTTGCCGGCGGGCCGGTAGAAGTGACGCGCGTAGTTGGTGGGCGTGAACGGGCCGGCGAACCAGTCCTCGTTCAGCCGCGTGCCATCGGGATCGACCGTGGAGATGAAGTGCCAGGTGTAGTCGTAGGCGTTGCGCAGGGTTTCGTCGGTGCAGAGCAGCCGTGTGAGGTGGTGGATCAGCATCGCGCCGATCGGCTCGTTGGGATGCGGGCAGCCGAACATCAGCATGTTCCGCGATCCGTGTCCGATCGAAAGCATGCGAATCGGCTCGCCCAGCTTCGAGGTGCCGACCCGGCGCAGGCTGGTCAACTCCGGATAGGCGGCGGCAAGCTCGTCGAATGCTTGCTGCATCTCGTCGACCGTCAGGAACCGGTCCATCTCCGGTACAGCGGCGACGTAGGCACGAATGTCCAACAGAAGGTCTCCAGGGTGGGATTTGGGCGGGTAGCACACGAGAACCCGGCTCGCTGTAGCATATCACCGGGGTCCATCCGGTCAACAAGGTGACATTGAGTACCATTTCTGATATGTCAGTTCTAGCACAAATTGCCCTTATGATATGTTTACAACTGGCTGAGTCAACGACTGTGCAACAGAACCAGACGGCCGCGTGCAGTGGACGCACTCACGCATCTGTCGAAGGGAACCCCGGATGGCGCAGGCAGGAACAAATGGACACGGTTCGCAGGCAGCAGATGCCTACGGCGTGATCCGCCAGGCAATCATCGAGTGGGAGCTGCGTCCTGGCGCGCAGGTGACCGAGCACCAGCTGACGGCCCAGACCGGATTTGGCCGGGCATCGGTGCGGGCGGCCCTGACCCGATTGGGCCACGAGGGGTTGGTGATGGCCATTCCGCGTCGTGGCTATCAAGTGGCGCCGATTACTTTCAAGTACGTGACCGATGTGTTTGGCGTGCGCCTGGTGATCGAACCAGCCTGCGCCCGGCAGGTTGCGGCCAGGGCCGATGCCGCCGTGATCGCCGAACTGGAAGCGATCAATGAACGGTGCCGGGTGCAGGAGGGACCGTATGTCCCGGCCAGTTACCGCCAGGCCAACCGGGAATTTCACGTGGCGCTGGCCCGGGGCACCGGCAATGATCGGCTGGCCGACATCACCCGCGCCTCGCTGGACGATCTGCAGCGCATCCTTTACCTGCCCCAGGTGGCCCGTGAGACGGACCGGGTTGCCGCGACCTGGGACGAGCACGAGCGGATTATCGACGCCATTCGCCATCGCGATGCCGCCGGTGCCGAGCGCCTGATGCACGAGCACATTGAGTTGAACAAGGTGCAGTTGGTCGATTCGTTGCTCGCGACCGAAGCGATTGGCACGATCAATCTGGTGGAGTAGCAGGTTGAGAGGAAATAGAAAGTAGAAAGTAGAAAACAGGAAACAGTGGACTCCATCGTGGAGTTGCAGAAGCCAATGCCTCCGCCCAAGCGCATGTCTGCACCTGACATGCTGGGCCATGCTGAGCGCGCCACTCCCTCTATTTTCTGCCTTCTATTTCCTATGTCTTTCCCACGGTGCCGTGGAGGTAGGTGCTGGTGCCGACGTGATGGAGGAGTACCTGCGGCGTGCGTCCGGCTGGAGCAGGAATCACTGGGGTGACCAGTTCATCGGTGGTGCCCGGCGGGGGTGTGCCGTCGCGGAGTCCTTCGGTCAGGACCCGGCCAGAGACGGACGTTGGGGCGGGGAGGCCAAGGATCGCCAGGATGGTCGGAGCCAGGTCGATCGCGCCGGTCGGTGTCTCCGAGGTGACGCCCTCGGCGAAGGATGGCCCGCTGGCGATCAAGGTCGCGTGCAGGTCCCACGGTGAGGCCGAACCGTGGGAGGATTTCAGGGCGGACTGGGTGGTCAGGGCCTGAACCGTCCCCGGTACGCCGAACTCGTTGCGGTCGTTGGTCCAGGTGGGGGAGACGGCCAGCAGCGGCGCCCGGTCGTTCGAGAAGCCGTTCCACAGGCGGCTGAGTGGAATCACGCCCGGCAAGGTGGAGATCTCCTCCGTGCCGCCGAAGACGACATCGCACCACGGCTGGGCGTAGAGCCATTCGACAAGCGGCGCAAGCTCCTCTCTGGCTGGTGGAGTGGTGCCGGGCTCGGCGTAGATGTAGTCGCTGGCGGTGGCCAGGGGTGGAAGCGGTCGCCCGATCTCATGTTCCGCGATGGCCAGGTACTCGCGCAGCGTCTGGTGCGACCGCACCGTCGAATGACCGTGGTCGGACATGAACACCACGTCGACCTGGTCGCGGATCCCCATCCGGTCGAGGGCGTCCAGCACGCGACCGACACAGGCATCGACTTCCTGCATCGCCGCGACCGACTCTGGTGAGCCGAGTCCGAAGCGGTGGAGGCTGCCGTCGGGTTCGGCCAGCCAGAGCACGACGACCTGGTTGTCCGCGTCGGGCAGGAAGATCTCGGTTGCCGCGCGGGTGGCGTAGCGCAGGCGTTCGATGTGCGGGGTGGCAGCTTCCGGAATTTCGCCGAGCTTTTCCCGCAGGTCGTAGAGGTCGGCGATGCCGAACGCCGAGCCGGGGTTGATCAGACGGGAGCGGTGATTGAATGTCCAGAGCACGTTTGAGCCAGAACTGCCGGTGCCTGCCACGGCCAGCCGTTTGCCCCGCTCGGCGAGCACGTCACCCAGGGAGGAAACCAGTAATGCGCTGCCTGTCGTCGTGGCCAGGGCATCGAGATGCCCGTAGTTCGAGGTATCGATGATGTGGTCCGGCCGGGCGTCCGGCACCAGCATGGTGTTGGCAACGATGCCATGCTGGCCTGGCGTTGCCCCGGTCGTCAGGGTACTCATGTTGACGCGGGTGTGCGTGGGATAGACAGCGTGATGGTGGCCGAACCGCACGCCGGATGCCGCCAGGGTGGTGACATTGGGCATGAGTTCAGGGGTGATCAGGTCGGGTCGCAACCCATCAGCCCCAATCACCAGCACCCGCCGCTCACTGGTAGCTCTGTCGTTCACCACGTCGTCCCTCCTGCCGGTCGTACGAGTCCCGATCATCGTTTGCAGAGGACGTGATTGTAGACCCGAATGCTGGTACCTGCCGGTGTTGTTGGAGGCATCTGGGCGAAAGAGAGGGCGTGGCGAGATTTGTCTGGGTAGGATTCCTGGTGATATGAGAGCAGGACCTGTTGATTCAGAAGCAGAAAGGTCTGCTTGGGATGACTGCGGATCTTCATCATTGTGATGTTGGTCCTGTGATCGGATAGCCGGGATTCTATGCCGATAGAGCCAATATCACCATCGGAACCCTCATGGTTGGCGCGACAGGCTGCCGTGCACGAAGAGGCTCGTCTTCGTAAGGTGGCTGTCCGCGAAGAGGCAGTGCTGATCGACGCATCGACCGGAGTCGTCATCTGGCGCAAGCAGGGTGAGGCAGCGACGGTTGGCTTCAATACCGCCGAGGTTGCTCAGATGTGCCGCCAACTGCTCACGCATAACCACCCTGAGGGCTGGGCCTACCCTGACCATGATCCGCGTCGATCTGGATCCTCATTTTCTCCTGAAGACGTATCTCTGATGATTCGGGCCGAACTCGCCGAAATCAGGGCAGTCGGTCCCCACTATGTCCACACGCGACAGCCACCCGCTGTCCACAATACCTCGCCGGCAGCAGAACACTTCAGGCGAGTGATCTCCAGGCTCTCGGATGGTCAGATCAAGCGTGAGATCGACACGTACAACATGGTGGTTCGCCAGTTCTTTGCTGCCAGGATTCGGGATCCCGATGACCCTTGCACTGCTCGCGACGCGATAGCGAACCACTACCATGAAGTCATGAAGCTGCTGGTCCAGCATTGGGGTGTAACATACGATCGAAAGGAGGGGTAGCCATGAAGGAAGCACGTGATGATATCGTTGCGGCCCTCGACGGGAACCCGCAGAGTGATCCTGAATGGATCTATGCTCAACCACTTCCTCCCCTTGAAGACCTGGATCCTGCGAAAGCCATCACACCGGGTCTTCGTCTGCTCATGATCGATATGCGCCGGGCTGCCGGGCTACCGGATTTCCCGGAACCTGAAGCCAGGCGGAATGTGGCTGACTGACTCCGTCTATCGCCAAGCGGTCGCCAGTGGCCCCGATCCTCCATCGGGGCCTCGCTGTATTCCAGACTGCCCCATCGTGAAGCGTTCGACATTGACACCATCTCGATTTCTGGTGCTCTGGAACGTAATCAGTGATTATTCGCCAGGTAGTCGGCGGCGGCGAGGATTGCACCCAGCTGAACCGCGACCAGCTTGCGGATGGGAATGGCTCGGTAGTCGAGCCGTTCCTCCAGGGCCGTGGCAGCATCGTCGAAGGCAGTTCGGGCGGCAGCGAGTTGCTCGCGGATCACCGGAGCGCTGTTGCCGGTGGCAACCTCCCCTTCCAGCATCCGCACCACCATGCCCTGGATGAGGTTGGTGTAGAACCGGGTCTCCTGGTCGGAGGAGAAGAGCTCGGCCACGGTCGCGGGACGGTCCGTGGAAGGATCGGTTTCGGCCCAGGTGCGTTGCGCCTGGCGATGCGGCGCCATCTGCTTGATGAACCCGGCAATCGCCCGCTCGAAGGTCGAGTGCGTCCGCAGATAGGGTTTGGCGGCCTCGTACTGGGCGATGACACCATCCCAGACGGCGTCGGAGTAGTCGAGCGAGGCCAGGATCGCCTCGCGCCGGTTGGTATCGGTCACGGACTGGTCGTTGACACGCGGGTCGTCGTAGTAGGCCATTTCGATCACCATCGTCAGGGTGCCGTACTTGCTGGCGTACTCGGCGCTGGAACCACCCTGGCTGAAGGTGGCGAGGTCGGCGCCATTCTCTTCCATGTAGTCGTAGCTGTCGGCGGTGGTGATCAGCTTGTAGATGGCTGGGGCGTACTCATCGGCGTAGGGCACCTCCGGTTCGCCGAGCATCAGCGGGAGCTCCTCCCAGCCCGGCATTTCGTGGAGGATGTCGTGCAAAGCCGGTTCGTCGTGCGAGAGGTAGTAGTAGACACCGCCGAACCCCGCATTGTGGAGGGAGCCCATCAGCTCGGGCTGGAGGCGGTCGATCACCCGCATCAGCATCTCGGACTCGGGCAGCGAGCGGTCGAAGTAGTTGGTCTTGTAGAAGTTGGGGAAGGTCCACTCGACCTGGTTCGGGCCATCGGGCCGGTAGAACCCGGAAGCGTAGTTGCGCACCGTGAATGGTCCGGCGAACCAGCCTTCGTTGAGCCGCGTGCCATCGGGGTCGACACAGGGGATGAGGTGCCAGGAGAAGCCAAGCCCGTCGCGTAAGGATTCGTCCTCGCAAAGCAGGCGGGCGAAGTGGTGGACCATCATCGCGCCGATCGGCTCGTTGGGGTGCGGGCAGGCGAAGAGGAGAATGCTTCGCTCGCCGGTGCCGAACGAGAGCATTCGGATCGGTTCACCGAGTTGGGACGATCCGACGCGCTCGAGGGTGGCGATCTCCGGGTATTCGGCGGCGATCCGCTCGAAGTCGGCGTTGAGTTCGTCGACGGTCAGGAACCGGTCCATTTCCGGCAGGGCCGACATGTAGGCACGAATGTCCAAGGGAATCCTCATTTCCGGTGCAGGGCGTGGGGCTGGGGATCGGAACAACGATCCGCCAGTCATGATCGGGGAGGATGCGGCATCGGGCAAGCGAGGCTGGCGCGATCATCGGGTGAGAGTGTCCCCGTCCATACCCGTCGGGAAAGGACAAAGGCGCCCACTATGAGCGCCTTCAGTCGCTGGTGGCTCGATTGCGGAATACCTTAGCTGGCAGCCGCGACAGGGTGATCGTATTGCGTGAGGCGTCGCCGGTCGTCGGCAGTCAGTGTTGGTTCGTCGTGGTCGTTCAGAAGCCGGGCCGGTGCGTGACCATCCGGGAAGATGACCCGGAACATGTCCTGCCCGTCGCCTTCCACGTTGACGATGAATGGGACACCGAGTCCTGAGGCGATCATGCGCAGCGTGCCGAGTTCGTCGTCCGGCTCATCGCCAGTCATGCCGATCGAGAGCTCGATTGGCCACGATCCACCTTCACCGAATCGCCGGAGGTCCTGGCGCTGCACGACCACCTTGGCATGCCGGCCCGCGGCAGCCGCCTCCAGGGTTCCGTAGGGTGCTACGGCGACGTTGACTGGATTGACAGCCAATGCGGACGCGACGGCCGCAGTGATTGCCGCGTCGTCTACATCTAGCATCAGGTAAAGATCAGTCCAATACGTCATCATCGCCTCGATTCGTGCGTTTCCGCCACATTTCCAAAGCTAATTCTACATTCGCCTGTGGCATGTGCGGATCGTTGGCGAGTTCCTGCATTGCCTTGGCGTTCACGCCGCCATGACGGCTGAACATTTGGAGAGCCTTGTACGTCGGTCGATCGGCAATCAGGAATCCAGGGCCACTCACTGGATAGTACGTTTCGCCTTTCTCCCACGCATACACGCGCCCACGATATTCGTAATGATGGTTCGGAAGCTTCTGCCCCTCACCTCGCCGGATCGCTTCCAGGTCTTCCTCTACGGTCGCGACCATGTCGGGCGGCACTAGCGTCGTGATCCTGGCGCCGCGCTTGCCACGGACACGATTCAGGAGATGCCGCTCGTTCATGCGGTTCATCGGCCTGGTCGGACGATTCTCTGCCCGGCGCTCAGCGTTCGCCAACGTCCTCGTCCTCGGTAACCGGGAGATTGATGCGTTTCATGCGCTGCACTCATGATGGCCGATATCGTTTCCCAGGCCCAGATTCCCGTGCATGCTAGCGGCATACGGTGTGTTCCTGCAAGGAAAACCGAGAGGTTGTCCGAATGGGGCGGAGCCGTTCGTAGGAAGAGTGAGTGGTACCTACGGGGGTGCCTCAAGCAAAAGGGAACCGCGATCATGAAACTGACGACCAACACGCAGATTTCCGTCGACGGTGTAATGCAGGCAAACGGCGGGCGGCATCCCGTCCTCGATCCCGGATTCGAACGAGGTGGATGGGCCAGGCCGCTGTTCGACAGCGAGGCTCTGGATTTCGTCGGGGAGGCCTACCAGCAGGCCGATGCATTCCTCTTTGGTCGCCGGACCTACGACCTTTTCGCTGGCTATTGGGGCGTGCAGGAACCGGGGAGCGGACCCATCGCCGATGCCTTGAACGCGCGGCCCAAGTACGTCGCATCGAACACGCTCGCAGAAGCCAACTGGCCAGAGACAACCGTCCTCTCCGGCGACCTGGTGGCCGCCATCCGCGAGTTGAAAGCCAACCATGAGGGTGAGCTACAGGTGCACGGCAGCGGTCAGTTGGTCCGCTGGCTGCTGGCGAACGACCTGGTCGATGAGATCACCCTGCTTGTTTGCCCCGTTATCGTCGGAGCGGGAGTTCGGCTCTTCCCCGCCAGCGGTCCGGACCTGGCACTCGACCTGGTCGAGTCGCGAGCGTTCCCAAAGGGCATCACGCTCCAGGTCTACCGGCTGGCTGGGCGTCCGGACTATGCGGCTGATTGACGAACCTACCGAGACGACGGGAGATGGTGTCCGATTGGGGTAGAGCCGTTCGTAGTACTAGTGAGAGGACTCCCAGCGGGGGACGTCCCGAATCACAGGAGAAGATCCGCCATGCAGTATCTGGTTTCCGTAATCTCTGACGGCACCGAAGTGGACGGTCCGGAAGTGGGGGGCGCCATTGATGCGCTCAACGACCGGCTTCAGGCCGAGGGCTACTGGGTATTCGCCAATGGCCTCGCCGCGCCGGAGGCCGCCACCGTCATCGACAACCGGGGCGAGGAGGCCGTCTTCACCGACGGACCGTTCATCGAATCGAAGGAGCATCTGGCGGGCTTCTGGATCATCGAAGCTCCCGATCTCGACGTCGCGCTGAAGCTCGCCACCGAGGCGTCGAAGGCCTGCGACCGCAAGATCGAGTTGCGGCCGTTCCACGTTTTCGAGGAGTAACCGTGACCGACGTGTCGGATTGGACCAGCGTCGTTCGTTCCACTGGAGAAGGGCCTCCGCTGTTGGATATCCTCAAGTAGCAGGAGATGTTTCGAGATGCAGTACCTGATTTCCGTCATCGACGATGAGCAGACGATCGCTGCCGGCAATGATTCCGCTGTGCAAGCCGAAATGTCCGCCGTCGACATTTTCAACGACCGGCTTCAGGCGGAGGGTCATTGGGTCTATGCCAATGGCCTTGGCGCGCCGGAAACGGCCATGGTGATCGACAACCGGGGTGAGAGGCCATCGCTTAGCGACGGTCCCTTTGTGGAGTCGAAGGAGTTCCTCGGTGGACTCTGGATCATTGAGGTGCCCGACCGCGACGTGGCGCTCATGCTCGCCGCTGAGGGGTCGAAGGCCTGCAACCGAAAGGTCGAAGTCCGCCCGTTCCACGTGGCCGAAGACCAGGCATGATCGACATCCCCGGCGTCCGGACGACAACACGATCCGCTCATTGAGTGACGAGTACGAGCGCATGATCGACCTCCAGTCCGTGATCACCCGCGTTCACCATGAAGAGTGGGCGCGGGTGGTCGCCTCCCTGACCAGACGTTTCGGTGATCTCGATATCGCCGAGGAAGCTGCCGCCGAGGCATTCGCGACCGCTGTCGAGCGGTGGCCGTCCGACGGCGTCCCCCCGAATCCGGGTGCCTGGCTGACCACGACCGCCAACCGCAAGGCCATCGACCGCATCCGGCGTGAGAACAGGCGCGACGACAAGCACCGGGAGGCTGGAATGCTGCGCATCGACGACGCGCCCGAACCGCTCGGTGCCATCGAGGACGACCGGCTCCGGCTGATCTTCACCTGCTGTCACCCGGCCCTGGCGATGGAGACCCGGGTGGCACTGACGCTGCGAATGGTCGGCGGTCTGACGATGCCCGAGATCGCCCGCGCCTTTCTGGTGCAGGAAAGCGCCATGGGGCGGCGGATCACCCGGGCGAAGACCAAGATCAAGGCGGCGCGCATTCCGTACCGGGTGCCATCGACGGAGGATCTCCCGGCGCGCGTTTCCGGCGTGCTCGCCGTCCTTTATCTCATCTTCAATGAAGGCTACCTGGCGACCGGTCCCGACACCGATCCCGTGCGTCCCGGACTGACCGCCGAGGCGATCCGCCTCACCCGCCTGATCCGGGTCCTGTTGCCGGAGGACGGTGAGGTGGCCGGGTTGCTGGCTCTGATGCTCCTCACCGAGGCCCGCCGCCCGGCCCGGGTTTCGGCCAGTGGCGAACTGGTCACCCTCGATGAGCAGGACCGGGAAGCCTGGGATCAAAGACTGATTGCCGAGGGGCATGGGCTGGTGCGCGAGCGCCTGGCGACCGGAGAGGCACCGGGTCGTTACCAGATCCTTGCCGCGATCAACGCCGTCCACACCTCTGCTCGCGATGCCGGCGACACCGACTGGTGGCAGGTCGTTGCGCTCTACGACCAACTCATCCGCCTCGACCCCTCCCCGATCGTGGCCCTCAACCGCGCCGTCGCGATGGGCGAACTTGATGGCCCGCAGGTCGCCTTGGCGATCGTCGATGGCCTGGCGAGTCCCCTGGCTGGTTACCACGCGTACCATGCTACCCGGGCTGACCTGTTGCGCCGGTTGGGCCGTGCCGAGGAGTCCCGTGCGGCGTACGACCGGGCCATCGAGTTGGCGGGGAACTCCGCCGAAACCGTCTATCTCTCCCGCCGTCGCGATGAACTCGGGTAGTGCTCAGGCCAGCGGGAATGGTGATTTGTGGCAGGAGACCGTCCGCAAGGGATGGGTCAGGCTCCGGTGTCAATCAGGCAGTTGCCAGATGAACACAAGATTGGTGCCTTTCGCCGCGGTCGTAGCCTGGAACGAGTGAAGCGTCCAGCCGTTCCTTGTCCCATCGTCGAGGACAGGTTGGATTGCCTCTTCGATCTTGTCCTCGGCGTGATCGATGAGACCGTGCTTGATGTATCTGTTCTGCACTTTGTAACGGGCCATGGTCGCCTCCCGGCACTGTGAGACTACGAGTGTCATGTCAAGTGAACTTGACTTCTCGATTGTGTTTGATGATGATGGAGGTGTCAAGTGTGTTTGACTAACGGTGCGGGGAGGACAGTTCGTGGTGGCACAAGACCAGATTAGCGGCGAGAGGGATGCGATCAGGAACCTCGCTGACCTTCTTCTTTGGGGAGTCGCCTGGGTGGCGACCGTTGCCCTGGCCAGGTTCGGGCCAGTCCATCTGTGGGATTCGCCGTCGGTTGCCAGTTGGGCGGCAATCGCCGGCAGCGTCGCCGTGGGCATCGGATTGATCGTTGCCCACGCGCGCTATCTTCAGAAACTGGATGAACTGCAACGAAAGATCATGCTGGACGCCATGGCGGTGACCCTTGGCGCAGGATTGGTGACTGGGTGTGCCTATGCCGCCGCGGAACACGCCGACCTTGTCGCCCGTGAGGCCGATATTGGACTGCTCCTCATCCTGATGGGGGTCGTCTACGTGATCGCCACCCTGATTGGCAACATGAGATACCGATGAAGAACCATCTCAAGGACCTGCGGGCCGAACGGAACTGGACCCAGGCCGACCTGGCC
>CAZNQC010000054.1:16253-18166 GCA_964574825.1 uncultured Sphaerobacteraceae bacterium
GAACCATCTCAAGGACCTGCGGGCCGAACGGAACTGGACCCAGGCCGACCTGGCCGCGCGCGTGGGTGTGTCCAGGCAAACGATCAATGCCATCGAGAAGGGGAAGTTCGACCCGAGTCTCCCACTCGCCTTCCGCTTGGCCAGGCTGTTTGACCTGAGGATCGAAGAGATTTTCCTTGACGAGGAATGACAGGCCGAGATAGAGACCTGAACCCACTACCCCGGAGGCAGCATCTCACTTGGAAGCAACCGGGCAAGCGGCTATCTATTGCCTCACCCGTGCCGCCGTGCTCAAACGCTAACGGCGCCGTTGTCGGTGTCCGACAAGGCGAAGGATCACCACCCTTTCGGTTTCCCGCCGGTACTGAATGATGTGATGCTCGAGGATCAGTTCACGGACCGCGGATGGTTTGCCTGGTGCTGGGACACCAATATCCGGGTGGCTCCGGATAAGATCGAACCCGTCCTCAAGGACTTGATCGTAGCGATCTCGCTGTTCGATTCCCCACATTTTGAGGGTGTACAGGAGGATGCCTCGGCGATCACGTTGTGCTCGTGGGGAGATGAGCAGGTCAATACCTGAGGTCATCGGGCACGACTTCCCCACGCATGGCAGCTTGCTCGGACTCGTGGAGAATCTTTGCCCGTAGGTCATCTGTCCAGGGAACGGCCTCGCCGCGTTCGACTTCGGCAATCGCTTCGAGGAGGGCTTGATCTTCCTCCCAGCGATATTCGTCCATTACCTGGGTCACGGCATCCGTAATGACTGCCTCTTCGTTCGGGAAATGTCCCTCATCGACCTGCCTGCGGATGTAGGCGCGGACATGGTCGGGAAGATTAATCGTGAGCGCCATGGGAATGCTCCGATGAGGAATGACGAATCTGTTACGCCAAGTATAAGTGGCGCAGGTTGCTGTCGATACGTGATCCTCAACCTGTCACAGCCGTCGATAGCCCATGTCATGCTCGACAGCCTCTCGAATCAACTGATCCATCGCCGCTTGTCGTCCGCGATCATCCTGCTCCTTGTACGCCATCAGGTCGTCCGGTCGAACTCGCCGGTGAGTACCGACCTTCCGGCTGGGAATCTGCTGTTCGTCCAGGAGCTTGATCAGGTAGGGGCGTGACACGTTGAGGATGGCGGCGGCTTCGAACGTCGAGAGTTCTGTGTGCTCGGTCAGGACACTGACGCGCTCGCCGCTGGCCATGGCAGCCAAAATGTCGCGCAGCATTTTCACGGCCTCGGAAGGAAACTCGAGCAATTCGGCATCGTCGCCGATGTGGAGGATGAGCGGTTCATCGGGGCAGCGTACCGGTCGAGGAGGGCACCCGAAGTTTGGGCTGCCGTTGACACCTTGGGAGAGGTTGGGGAAGTTGAGGAGCGCATGCTGAAGTCCTTTCCACCTCTATCGTAGCCATCACGTGCAATGTGTGACTGGCGAGCAGGCTTTTCTGGACCACGATCGCTCACGCGCTGCCGAGCAATTGCGTGAGGGCGGTGCGGGAGATGGCGACCAGGGCCGGATTCGTTTCCAGGTAATAGGGCAGCGCGATCACCGACACCGAGAGCGCCCAGCCCATCCCGCGTAGCCAGGTCGCATCGTCGACGTTCAGCGTCTCCCGGAACACTTCGCGTGCTGGCGGCGGGAAGAGATTCCAGGCTGGCAACAGATCGACGGCTGGATCGCCAACCCCCAGGCAGCCAAAGTCGATGACTGCCGTGAGGATGCCGATCCGCTGGAGCAGATTGCCTTGCTGCAGATCGCCGTGAATCCAGACCGGCGATTGGCCCCACACGGGTGCGGCAATGGCAGCCTCCCAGAGTTGGGTCGCGGCGGCAGTGTCGATCAGGCCCTCACAGGCGGCAATCCCTCGCCGGGTTGCGTCGTCGCGTTCGGCGAGCGGCACGCCCC
>CAZNQC010000055.1:0-14992 GCA_964574825.1 uncultured Sphaerobacteraceae bacterium
AAGAATTACCGCGGTACATTTTCTGTGGCCTGCAACTCCATCGTCTGCCACTCTCGATTCCGGCCGCACCACATCCTGTAGACAAACCACCACTTTTCGGCCACGCTCACCATGAAAGAATCGTCGCTTCAAGGAGGTACGCTCGTGACCGTTTCGGACTGGAAAACCCTGCTCGACCAGCGTGAAGACGCCCACGTCGAGGAATTGCTCGCCCTGCTCCGCATTCCCAGCGTCAGCACCGACCCGAGCCACGTGGACGATGTGCGCGCCACGGCTGATATCGTCCGCCAGCGTCTGCTCACCGCCGGTGTACCAGTGGTGGATATCGTCGAATCGAAACTGCATCCGGTCGTGATTGGCGAATGGGTGGTGGACGACAACAAGCCGACCGTGCTGATCTACGGCCACTACGACGTGCAGCCCGAGGAGCCCGTTCACCTCTGGGAGACTCCTGCCTTTGAGCCCACGATTCGCGACGGCAAGATCTACGCTCGCGGCGCGTCGGACATGAAGGGCAACCTCCTCACGGCCATTCAGGGCGTCGAAGCGTTGGCCGAAGCCAACGGCGGCCAACCTCCCGTCAATGTCAAATTCATCTTCGAAGGCGAGGAGGAGATCGGGAGTCCCAACCTGCGGGAAGTGGTTCGGGCCAACAAGGAGCGTCTCGCCGCCGATGCCGTCCTCTCGGCCGACGGTGGCCAGTTTGGCCCTGACACCCCGTCACTCACGGTCTCCCTCAAGGGGTTGGGTGGCTGCCAGGTCAACCTGCGCACCGCCAACACCGACCTCCATTCCGGCATGTTCGGGGCCAAGGTACCGAACGCCGTCCAGGCCATGGTCCAATTGGCGGCAACCTTCCACGACAAGGATGGCCGGATCGCCATCGACGGCTTCTACGACAACATCGTCGACCTCACCGATGAGGAACGAACCGAAATCGCCCTGGTTGCTGAAGACGACGAGGCCCTGAAGGAAAAACTGGGCATCGACGCCCTCTGGGGAGAACCGGGCTGGACCTCGCGCGAACGCGAATGGGGGCGTCCGACCCTTGACCTGAACGGCATCTGGGGTGGCTTCCAGGGTGACGGCATCAAAACCGTGACCCCGAGTGAGGCCCACCTCAAGATCACCTGCCGCCTGGTGCCGAACCAGACGCCCGAAGGCGTGGTCGAGTCGATCCGCCGCCACGTCGAAGCCAACCGCCCACCGGGCGCAACGGTCGAAGTGGTCGCCCTCCCTGGTTCTGCGACTCCGTTCTCGATTGATCGCAGCAATCCAGTCCACCAGGCCGCGGCGACCGTGCTGACGGACCTGTTCGGCAATGAACCCGTGATCACTCGTGCCGGGGGCACCATTCCGGCCACCGGCATCTTCCAGGACGAACTGGGGATCGACACCGTGAACTACGCCTGGTCGATGCCTGGCAGCGGTGCCCACGCTCCCAACGAGTGGTACCGGGTCAGCGACTTCCTGCGGGGCCGGGCTGGCTACGCCCAACTCCTCGAGCATCTCGGCAGGTAACCGCATCGCCCCCTCCAACCTTGCTGCCAGCGACCCGGAATCGAAAAGTTTCCGGGTCGCCTCAACGCCGGTTGGAACACCACATCCAGCAGCTTCACATCCCGCCCCCAGCATCCATTGGGTAGAATCACGTCATAACACTGTAAACTGACCGGCGAGGTGGGCAGAATCGCTTTGCGCGAATCGCCGTTCAACGATGCGGTGGCTCGCGCCATCGTTACCAGTGATCCTGTCGCGTGGCGGGAGCGGGTGGGTTTGGTGGACTACATTCTTTTTGGGGCCGGAACCGGTGCATCGCTGGCCGTCATTGGCTGGGTACTCCGCGAGTGGGGTCCGGCCCTGCGCGACGGCAGGTCCGAAGATGGGCTGATTCACAGTGCCAGCGAACTCGTCGACCGGATGAGTTGGGCCCGCTTCTGCGCCAGTTGTGGCATGGCCCTGGTCTTCGGGGGAACGCTGATTCTCCTCGTCACCGGAGTCGTCGCCATCTGGAACCCGGGAGATACGCTGGCAGCACGCATCCTGATCGGTACCTATCTCGGTGTCTCGCTGCTGCTGCTGGCCTGGAGTGGCCTCTATACCCGGCAATTCGGCACCTCCGGCATCTACCGCCCGGCACCACCGAAACCGGTGACTGAACCCACATCAACCGTGGAGGCAACCGACAGCAACGCTCCAGCCACCGCTGCCAGCGACGAACCAGCCGAAACCGCTGCATCGACCGACGAGGAACGGGACATCGAATCGGTTGCCGCGAGTCGTGGTGGACTGGGAAGATTCGCCGCCTTCTTCAATCGCGGCAAATCCGCCGACGATACCCCGGCTGACGAAGTGGACAGCTCTTCTGATGCCGAATCCATCGATGAAAGCGTCGAGGTCGATGAGCAGGCAATCGCCAGCGACGATGGTGCCGGGAGCGACGACGACACCGCCGAATCGTCCCCGATCGAATCCGGCGTCGTTGAGGTGATCGAAGTCGACCAGGTGTCTGTTGATGACGCGGGAGTGGTGGAAGAGATCGACGAGGTGATCGTTGTCGAGTCCTCCGCCTCCGACCAGTCCGACAACCCGACTGAACAATCAGGTTCCGGACAGGATGATTCCGGCGCGGACGATGGTCCGACTGCCGATGCTGCATCGAGCGAAGAGTCCGGCGAAGGCACGCAGGTGGGCTTGGATGCAGCGGGAACGGACGCCGCAACGGAAGACACACCCGAGGATACGGCGCTGGCCGAACTCCGCCGTCGTCGCCTGGCCCGTCTCTCGGGAAACGATCCGACCCGCAGTTGACGTTCCGGGGCCGCGCGCACAGCGGATGACCGTTCGGTCAGGCATTCCGGCTGCAGCGCGATTCCACACGCTGGACGATTGTCACCACGACCACACTGTGGTGTGCGTCCATCCGTGGCCTCGTTTCCGGAATCTGCTCTAGCCCGCGTGTGTTACTCGCTTCACGCATCTGTGACATTTTGGACACCAATGGGCCTGGACAAACTGGCAAACTGGGTCAGGGACTTGCTGCCCCGGGATTGGTTGAGCAACCGGTTCAGCGTGTAACGAACCCGCCTGGTGAACCACCGAATGGGATATCCCTGTCAACGAGGACACGAAGCATGGTATTTGGACGAGACAAGAACAACCAGACCGAGAGCCTCAGCGAGGTCGACGGCATTATCCAGGCCCGTGGGGTCGTCAAAATCTACGACACCGGAGGCGCCAAACTTCACGCGCTGAAAGGCATCGATTTTGCCGTGCAGCGCGGCGAGATGGTTGCCGTGATGGGCCCTTCTGGCTGCGGCAAGACGACATTGCTCAACTGTCTCTCCGGCCTGGACGACGTCAATGAAGGCCTCATCTGGCTCGATGGCAACGACCTGGCCAAGATGGGCGACAAGAAGCGCACCAACTACCGGGCGCGCCGGATGGGCTTCATCTTCCAGGTCTACAACCTGTTGCCGGTCCTCTCCGCGGTCGAGAATGTCGAGCTTCCGCTGCTGGTCGCCAATGTGAAACCGGGTGCGGCCCGCGAGAAAGCCCTGGCGGCACTCGACACCGTTGGGCTCCGCGAGTGGGCAGGCCATCGCCCGGCCGAACTGTCGGGTGGCCAGCGCCAGCGCGTGACCATTGCTCGCTCACTGGTCAACGATCCGGCCATTGTCTGGGCCGACGAACCGACCGGCGCCCTCGACTCGAAGTCGGCAGCGGACATCATGGGCCTGCTGCGCACCCTCAATGAAGAACGCGGGCTGACGATCGTGCTGGTAACCCACGACCCTGGTGTGGGACAGCAATGCCACCGAATCGTGCGCATGAGCGACGGCTCGATTGTCGGTGAAGAGCGAATCGAGGAATTCCAGGCCGGGAACACCACCATCACCGCAGAAGACGTGGTTCCCGTCTCCGCCTAACGCCCGCGCATCATCCGGAAGGTCTCCTCCCATGGAAAAGCTGTTTGGCATTCCCATGCAGTCGATCATGATCGTCCTGCTGGTCATGCTGGGGCTCTGCCTGCTATCGGTGGCGTTCATTGCCTGGCGCCGGCCGGTCATCTTCAAGCTGGGCATCCGCAACATTCCCCGCCGCAAGGCCCAAACGACACTGATCGTCGTCGGTCTGATGCTCGCAACGCTGATCATCTCGGCGGCGCTCGGCACTGGCGACACCCTCAATCACTCGGTCAAGGCCGAAGTACTCGAAACATTGGGTCCGGTCGATGAGATCGTGGTCTACAACAACAATCCGGAGGAAGATGCCAACGTCGGCCAGGCGTTCATCAATACCATTCCGGAAGACTCGGTCCAGGCCGTTCAGGCCGTCGCGGACAGCAATGGCAACATCGACGGTGTGGCCGGTGTCCTGTTCTCCCAGGCGCCGTTCATCAATGTCGGCACGAACGATCCCGCCAATGCAACGTCGATGGAGGCTCTCTCCGAGATTGCAGTGGGCACCGAACCATTGGTCTACGTCACCGGCCTGAGCCAGGAATCGATCGACACGATTGGCGGAGTCGAAGACACCTCCGGGAACAAGATCGACGTCAACTCGCTTGGGCAAGATGGCATCTACCTCAACGAGAATGCCGCCAAGGACCTCGATGCCAGCGTTGGTGACACGCTCATCTTCTTCACCGGCAACCAGCCGCTGACCGTGACCGTGGCCGGGATCCTGCCGGCGAACGTGCTGACCGGCGACCTCGGCAACAACGATGCCGGTGCGCTGATGAGCCTTTCCCGCCTGCAGGAGATCACCGGCAATGAGGGCCGCATCTCGGCGGTGGTTGTCTCGAACTCCGGCAGTGGCACGGCAAGTCTTGCGCACTCTGATGCGGTGACGGATGCCATCAACGCCGAAGTCGGTGACCTGAACCTCGGCGCGATTCCCTTCAAACAGCAGAGCGTCGATGCGGCGGAGCTGATCTCGAACATCTTCGTCACCTTCTTCATCGTCTTTGGCCTGTTTTCGATTGGCGTCGGTATCCTGCTGATCGTGCTCATCTTCACCATGCTTGCCGCCGAGCGGCGGGCCGAAATGGGCATGACCCGGGCCGTGGGTGCGCAGCGGCGCCAGTTAATCCAGCAATTCCTCTCGGAAGGAGCTGGGTATACCCTCCTGGCCGGCCTGGTGGGCGCAGCGATGGGTGTGGCAGCAACCTTTGCCATCGCCCAGGCGTTCAGCGCATTGATCGGAGACGACTTCAGCATTTCCCCGTATGTGTCGCCCCGCAGCCTGGTCATCGCCTACAGTCTCGGCGTGGTGATCACGTTCCTGGCCGTGGCCATTTCGTCCTGGCGAGTCAGCCGCCTCAACATCGTGGCGGCGGTGCGGGACATTCCCGACGCGTACGTGGCCAAGCGCAACCTCAAGCAATTGATCTGGTCGATCGTGATGCTGGTGGCCGGCATCCTGCTCCTGCTCGCGGGCATGAGTTCGAGTCTCGCCGCGCCATTCACCATCGGGTTCACCCTGATCCCGTTCGGTATCGCTGGCATCCTGACCTACCTTGGGCTCCCAGCCCGCCCGGTGCTGACCATCGCCGGACTGATCACGCTCGTGTTCTGGCTGCTGCCAGACGATGTGTTCTCCGACATCTTTGGTGAATACGACGGCAACATCGACATGTTCTTCGTCTCGGGCATCTGCATCGTGGCCGCCTCGACACTGGTGATCGTGCAGAATCTCGACTCCATCCTGTCCGTGGTGATGGCCATCGGCGGGCGCATCAAGGGCCTGCTGCCGGCAACGAAGCTGGCGGTCTCCTACCCTGGCGCAAACAAGAGCCGGACAGGCATGACCATCGCCATGTTCAGCCTGATCGTCTTCTCGCTGGTGATGGTCGCGGCGATCAACACCAACTTCGCGGCCGCGTTCCTCAACGATGATGCCTACGCCGGTTGGGACGTTCGCGTCGATGTGGGGCGTGAGAACCCGATCGAGGACTTTGAAACAACCCTGCAGCAGGCCGGTGTCGACCCGGCCGAGATTGCAGCCGTTGGCACGGTCACCATGCCGAATCTGGGTGGCACGCAGTTCATCGATGCCGACGGCGAACTCGAGTCGCTGACGACATCGACCGCCGATCCAGCCTGGTTCGAAACCAGCGGTCTCGCGTTCCAGGCTCGGGCGAATGGCTACGCCGACGATGCCGCCATCGTTGAGGCGCTCAACACCGAGCCCGATGTCATGGTGATCTCCGCCATGCTGGCCGAGGGTGCCCCGGGGGACTTCGGACCGCCACCCGCATCGGTCGGCGGCACGGTGCTCGAGGGCACATTCGATGCTCCGACCGTCACCCTGGAGGTTGGGAACGGGGAAACCCGGACGGTTCGCGTGATTGGCGTGATCGACGACACATACTCGATGCTGTTCGGCGCCTTCATGGGCGAGCCAACCTCCGATGCGGTGTTCCCGGCCAATGGCAACCTGCCAACCAGCTACTACCTGATGACGAGTGACGGCGTGAATCCGTCCGATCTGGCCCGGAACGTTGAGGTCAAGCTGCTGCCATTTGGTGCTGTGGCCACCGACCTCGACCAGCAGATGAAGGACGACCAGTCCACCCAGCAGTCGTTCATGTATGTGCTGCAAGGCTTCATGGGGCTTGGTCTGATCGTCGGCATCGCGGCGGTCGGCGTGATCGCCTACCGCGCCGTGGTGGAACGGCGCCAGCAGATCGGCATGTTGCGCGCGCTCGGCTTCCAGCGCAGCATGGTGCAGCAGTCGTTCGTCCTCGAATCGGCGATCGTCGTGATCCTCGGTGTGCTGGCAGGCGCGGTCTTCGGACTGATCCTGGCCTACAGCCTGATGACCAGTGACAACTTCACCGAAGGCGCAGGCGGAGACGTCAGCTTCATCATTCCGTGGAGCACGATCATCGTGACCTTGCTGCTCTCGATCGTGGCGGCCCTGCTGATGGCCTGGATTCCGGCGAGGCAGGCCTCCCGGGTGATTCCGGCCGAAGCCCTCCGCTACGAATAACAGCTGCGATCATTGATCCAACGAAACGGCGCATCCATCATCGGTGCGCCGTTTCGCTGTCATGTCAAAGCCTGGATCAGACGGTGCGGGATGCTAGTATGTACCCGGCCAGGAGACATCCGGTTCACGCAGCAATTCACGGGGGAGCAACGCCTGTCATGGATCGTCGGGTAAAGATTGTCGCGACGCTGGGGCCGGCCAGCGGGGATACTGTCGAGCGACTCACCGAACTCCTTCAGGCAGGAGCGAATGTCGTGCGGATCAATGCCGCGCACGGCACACTCGAGGACAAGGCGCGACGCATTCGCAATGCGCGCCAGGCTGCCGACAACCTCGGCCTGCGCGTCCCCATCCTGTTCGACCTGCAGGGTCTCAAGATCCGGACCTCGAACTTCGCATCCGGCTCGACCGAACCCATCGACCTCAAGCTCGGTGAGCGGTTCCAGCTTTATCCCACGGCCGAGGTCCTGACCACGCCGACCCAGATCGGCATCAACTTCGCCAAACTGCTCGATGTGATCGAACCGGGTTCCCGGGTCCTCATCTCGGACGGCCTGATCGAACTGGTCGTCGATGAAGTTGGCTCGGAGTACGGCATCGCGACTGTTGTGCGCGAAGGGAAGCTCAAGGAACGTCAGGGTGTCACGCTACCGGGAGCCCCAATCATCGGCGGCGCGTTGACCGACGCCGACCGGGCGGACATCAAGTTCGCGATGGACCTGGGCGTCGACTTCCTGGGTCTCAGCTTCATCAATGACGCGTCGGACATCCAGGCTGCCCGCGATGAAGCGCTGAAGCACCCGGGAGACCAGCCAGGTATCGTCGCCAAGATCGAGCGGCCACAAGCACTCGCCAACCTGCGAGAGATCACGCTCGCCTCCGATGGCGTGATGGTGGCACGCGGTGACCTGGGAGTGCAGTTGCCGCCGGAGCAGGTTCCCCGCGCCCAGAAGGACATCATCCGCGAGGCCAATCTGCTTGGCGTTCCGGTCATCACCGCCACCCAGATGCTGGAGTCGATGATCGAGCACCCGGTGGCGACCCGGGCCGAAACCTCCGACGTGGCGAACGCGGTCTGGGACGGCACCGATGCCGTGATGCTCTCCGCCGAGTCGGCGATTGGCGATTATCCAGTCGAGGCCGTCACCACGATGGATCGCATCATCCGTGAGGTCGAGAAGGAGGGGATCATTCGCTCCCTTTCATCCTCCGAAATCGCCCGCGTTGGTGAGCATGAGGATGACGTGGTGTTGTTCGCTGACGCGACCGCCCGCGCCGCTTTCCAGCTTGGCGAACATTCCCCAGCCAAGCACCTGGTGGTTTTCACCAAGACTGGCGGGGCCGTCCTCCGAGTCATCAAGTATCGGCCCGCTCCTCCGGTGATTGCCTGCGCTGACAGCGAAGTCGTCGCGCGCCGCCTCAACCTCGCCTGGGGCGTGGAGAGTGTGGTGGTGGAGGTTGGAAGGGACCCCGATATCCTCTTCCGCAAGGCAGGAAACATCATCATTGACGCGGGACTGGCTGAACGCGACGAATGGGCTCTGATGGTTGGCTCGTTGCCAATGACCGATCGGGCAGGGCAGACCAACATGGTGCACTTTCGCAAGGTTGGCACCTGATTGCGGCATCACGATTCTGGATGAGACAACGGGTCACCGCCTTTGCTGGCTGGTGACCCGTTTCCGGTTGGACTGCTGATCGCCGAGCACGCCGTTGTGCGCTTTGTTCAGGATTTCCAGCCGTCGGCGAGGAGCGGGTGGGACATGACTCGCACGGTCTCTTCGGGTGGCAGGTCCCCGCGGCGGGCACGAACGCACTCGCGCACGGTCAATGCAGCCGGATCGCGCTCCAGCAACCGGATCTCACCGGAGACCGGAGCTTCCCCTTCGCTGAGCACGCGGAGATACCACCCGCTCCGGCCCGAGGCGACGAAACGTTTGACCATATCAATGTGCCCGGTATGGATGGCCAGCTTGAAGCATGGCCACCGGGGTTGGCTGATCTGCAACCGCGCATCGCCCCAGGCCCAGATGTCGCCAATGCAGGCTTCGTCTTCGTCAATCCCGATCACCGAGAGATTCTCACCGAAGGGGGCATCGTCGCGCTCGTAGCCGAGTTCGGCAAGCCAGACGGCCCGATGCTCGCGGGGGTAGCAGTAGACCGCCTTGTCGACACCGCCGTGGTTCACGAGGTCCGCCTGGCCGTCGCCGTCGATGTTGGTGGTGCGGACCATGACGGTCGGCCCCGCGACTTCCCGCTTGGCGATGCCGCTGAGGACATCGCCCTGGCGGTTCTGGCCGATGATCGACGGCATGCCGACCGCGACGGAGACGAGGCGTATCGAGTCCACCACTATTCCACCCCTTCCGGGCCGGCAACTCCGATCACCAGCCGGGTCGGATCGAGCCACTCCTGGGCCGCTTCCAACACACCTTCCCGGGTGATGGCGTCGATGTAGCCGGGGTAGCGTTCGAGGTAGTCGAGACCGAGATCGTAGTGCTCGATGGCCATCAGCAGATTGACGACACCCCCGAGACTCTCCAGCCCCAGCGGCAACGACCCGACCAGGTAGCTCTTGCCGTTGGCAAGCTCGTCCTCGGTGACCAGCTCGGTCCGAATCCGGTCGACCTCTTCAAGAATCCCATCGATCGCCCGTTGAACATTGCCCGGATCGACCCCGGCTCGCGCCGACCAGGTGCTGTTGCCCTTGCCGCCACCGAAGGAGCTGTAGGCGTAGTAGGCAAGGCCCTGCTTGTCGCGCACGTTGGCTCCCAGGCGCCCCATGAGCCCGAGTTGACCCAGGATCAGGTTGGCCATGCTCATGGCGAAATAGGGTGGCTCGATCGAACGCGGCAGGGAGGGATAGGCCATGGCGAGGTCGGCCTGGCTCTTGCCGCGCACGTCGTAGGCCTTGCGCAAGGTGGAGACCGGCGGTTGGACCATGGGCACCGCGAGGGCATCTGGCACACGAGTCGTCCAGTCACCAAAGACGCGCGTGACCTGGTCGACGACTTCGTCGAGGTCACGGACACCACCGACGAGCGCGATGGTGGTTACCGCCGGTCCAAACGAGCGAGCATGATAGGCAACCAGCTCATCGTGGTGCATCTGCTCGACCGTAGGGATGTCACCCGACGCAGGGATCCGGTAGGGGTGACCGACAGGATAGAGCTGCTCGCGGACAGCGCGGGAGGCCATCGAGCTGGTGTCGGACTCCTGCTCGCGGAGGCCAGTCAGCGCCTGCTGCCGGACCTTTTCCAGTTCCTCGGCAGGGAAGACCGGATTGAGGATGATGTCGGCCGCGAGGTCGAAGACGGCATCGAGATCCTCGGTCAGCGCGTGGAACGAGACATCGACATCGTCGCGGTCCGCATCGACTGCGATGACGGCCCCGAGCGAGTCCACCGTTTCATTGAACTCGTCGAAGGTGCGATTGGCGGTACCGCGGTTCAGCATGCGGGCCATGATGCCGGGGAGTCCCGGGGTCTGCTCTCCCGTGGCCGACTGGCCAGCCGCGATGGAGATGGTGGCTTCAACAGTTTCGGCGTCCGGTCGCGGTTGGGCGAGCACGACGATCCCGTTCGGGAGTTCGCGCCGAACGAAACCGTGGGCATTGGCCGCGCCATCGATCCCCCAGACGAGTTGCGGTTCCATCGAGCGGAATCCGTCGGGCAGGATAAGGGGTGGCACATTGGCGCCGGCCTGGACAGTCGATTCATCCGGCACCTGCCAGCCGACGGTTCGGCCTTCCGGCACCAACCAGGTGCGGACGACGCGCTGGACGTCTTCCGGCGTCACCGCCGCCAGTTCATCAGCAAGGGTATCCACTCGTCCAGCATGGTCGATGATTTCCATCTGGCCCTGCCAGAACGCTTCGGCTGTCACCGTCTCCCGCGAGTAGACGTACTGGGCGCGAATCTGTTTGCGAGCCTTGATGAACTCGTCCTCGCTGGCAAGGCCGGTCTTCAGGCGCTCGACCTCGGCATCGATCGCGGCTTCGATCCGTTCGGGTTCGACACCGGGGAGGGCGGTAGCCGAGAACGTCCAGAGATGTGGATCGATATGGAGGTTGGTGCCGGAACCGGCCGACCGGGCCAGACCAGTGGTGACGAGTGCCTTGTAGAGGCGGGAGGACCGCCCCATGGCACTGCCGCCACCCATGCCCATTGGTTTGGCACCCGAGAGGAGAGCATCGGCAACGAGCAGGGCAGGGATGTCGGCGTGGGTGGCAGACGGCATTCGATAGGCCATCACCATGTAGGCGGCTGGCGAGGGTCGTTTCAGCAGCACCCGTCGCTCTCCGCGTTGGGGTGGGTCCTGGGCTACTGTCGGCAATGGGGTGTCGTTGGCCGGAATGTCCCCGAACGACGTCTCGATGCGAGCGAGCAGCTCATCGGCATCGAAGTCGCCGACGGCGGAGATGAAGGCGTTGTTCGGCGTGTAGAACCGTTGATAGTGGCCGTAGAGTTCGTCGCGGGTGATCTGCTTCAGGTCCTGCTCGTAGCCGATGACCATGTGGCGGTAAGGGTGGGCCTGGAAGGCGGTGCCGATCACTTCCTCGTTGAGCAGGTAGGTGGGCCGGTTCTCGGCTCCCTGGCGCTCGGAGAGAATGACGGTGCGCTCGCTCTCGGTCTCCTCGGGATCGAAGAGGGAGTTGACCATGCGATCGGATTCGATGCGGAGCGAGAGGTCGAGCTCCGAAACCGGCAGGGTTTCGTAGTAGGCGGTCCAGTCGGTGGAGGTCATGGCGTTGAGCGTGCCACCGACCCGGGAGACATCGCCGAAGATGGCGCCCTTGGCCAGCGACGGGGTGCCCTTGAACTGCATGTGCTCCACCCAGTGGGAGATGCCGGTCAGGCCCGGGAGTTCATTGCGGCTGCCAACCCGATACCAGACCCAGAACGAGGCGACCGGCGCATCGTGCTTTTCGCGCAGGAATACGGTCAGCCCATTGTCGAGCGTGGCGACCCTGGCCGCCCCGCGTGCAGATGACGTCATTGGATGGTGGTCCTTCCCTGTGGTGACGCAAGGCCAAGGTGTCGGGCAGGGATGCCTTCGCCGCGACGCTCGCGCAGGCTACAATTCTGCCAGTATTTGGGCGATTGGGGGTGCTTACAGCATCGGCCATTCGTCCGGTGAGGTTGGGGAACGGAAGCCACTGGTTTCCGAACATTCGAGGAGTGACCGGGCGTGGTGCAGATCGATCCGAGACCGTTGTACGACCAGAAGCTCGCCGATCGCGTGATCGACTACCTGCAGACGGATGACGTTTCGCTCTTCCCGTTCACGGCTGACTTCAACGAAGACCAGCGCCGGGCCTTCAAGCGCGACCTGCGGGTGGGACTTTCGGACATCACCGAGAGTGGGAGCAAGCGCGGCACGTCGGCCTCGGGATACATCATGAGCGACAGGAGGCTGCACGACATCGTGGCCGAGTGGTCGGCCGCTCACGGTTCGTGGCCGGCCGGTTCCAATCCGGAGGACGGATTCACGGCGCTTTCGGCGATCTACGATCCGCGCAACCATCACTACGACACGAAGGCGCCGACGCAGAACCCGGACGAGGCCGAGTAACAGGCAGACGGCAATTCGAACCAGGCAAGAGATGGGCGAGGGCAATGCTCTCGCCCGTCTTCTTGCTCCGGCGATGCGATGAGGGCCGCGAGCCAACCTGCGGAACGATCCGGCTCGTAAACACGTCCGCGGTAATTCTTTAATTCTGTAATTCCAACTTGCCCGAATCCATGGGCTTTTTCGACCCGAATTAGCGCGGAATTACCGCGATTTACCGCGGAAGGGTGCCGAGACGAGTAAAGAGCAACGAGTAAAGAGGACGGTCGGCCGCGCAGAAGCGGTCACGGAGCGTCGTCCTCGGCAAGGTGATGGACCGGATGTTTTCTGGTCCTACCTATCGTACGCATCGAAGAGGCCAAATCTCGCCACATTGGGTCGAAATTGGTCGTACGTACAGTTTCGCAGTGCGAAATGGGCGCAAAAACCCCGTCACCCGGGTCTGGGTGACGGGGTTTTTGCACGTGCCGAGCACGAACGAGATCAGGCCGTTTCGATGTCAACCTGGATGTTGCCGCGGGTCGCGCGCGAGTAGGGGCAACGCTGGTGCGCGGCGTCGGCCAGTTCCTTCACCTGGGCCTTGTCGAGGCCAGGGATCGAGACGGTGATGGTGGCGGCAAGGCTGTATGGACCGTCGCCGTCCTCCTTGCCCAGCGAGACTTCGACGTCCACCACGCTGCCAGAGGCATCGAGTCCAGCGTCGCGGGCGGCACCCATCAGGGCACTCTGGTAGCAGGCGCCCCAGCCAGCGGCGAAAAGCTGCTCGGGATTGGTGGCTTCCGGATCACCAGCCGACCCGGGCGACTTGAGCTTCAGGTTGAGCGCGCCATCATCAGAAACAGCCGTTCCCTGCCGGCCGCCTTCGACCTTGACGCTGGTGGTGTAGAACGGCTTGATTGGTGTTATCGCCATGATGCCTCCCTGCTGCGATGAAACGTTGGTTTGGGTTGACCGGCAATAGGGCCGGGCGGATGGATTCGACTTCGCTCACCACAGGCTGCCGCTCGATCACTGAATGGATCGTTTCGTGACCGATCGCGGCAGGTCCGCCGCTCCCCGATGACTCCACAATTGCCGATTGCCGGTCGCTCCCAGAGCACTGTACCGAACGGTTAAACCCTTGCTCGTACCACGAGGGGAGGACCACACAGCGGCCAAACCATGCTTCAGAAGATCACGACTAGTGGCCGTTTGGGTCCTCCGTCCTGGTTCGGCGGAGACGTGATGTGCCATCGATTCTGCACGTTGCTGACATCGATTGTCTCATTCGCCGGTGAAACCTGCGTCCCCTCCTACGATGCTATCAGGAGGATATGTCAAAGCGGCCCAGGGCGAAGTCCGGAATGACCGCCGCTGCAGGATCGATGGTCAGGGAAGCGAGGTATTCGCCAACCACGGGCGTAAATTTGAAGCCGTGACCGCTGAATCCCGCAGCCAGGGTGACGCGGTCGTGGGCCGGATGGCGGTCGATGATGAAGTCCTCGTCGGGCGTCATGGTGTACATGCAGCAAGCAGTCTCGGTGACGTTGCCGGTGAGCCCGTGCAGGTTGCGCTGGATGAAGGGCCAGATGGCAGGCTGGATGTCGGCGTCGGTGATGTCGCGGGAGATCGTGTTCGGATCGACCACCTCGCCCTTGTCGTGCTGACCGATCTTGAACGTGGGAGTGAACGGGTCAGGGATTCCGTAGTACTCGCCAACTTCGCTGTCGTTGATGAAGACCGGCGTCGCACCTGGTGCGGCGAGCGCCTGGTGCTCGGCGTCGACCTCGAACCAGAGGACCGGTTTGCGGCGCACTTCCAGCGGCACGTTCAGTTCGCGCAGGAGATGACCGGCCCAGGCCCCAGCGGTGATGACGAGGCGATCGGCTTGCCAGGTGTCCTCTGCGGTGACCACTTCGACACCGGAGTCGGTAGCCGACCATGACAGCACCGGCGTGTTGTCGATCACCTGCCCACCGGCGGCGGTCATCTCCGCGGTCAGGGCGGTCAGGCCCGCCACGACATCGAGGAAGCCGGCCTGGGGGCCGTAGCAAACCTCGCGGTCCTCTGGCAGGTTCCAAATCGGCCAGCGCCGGTTGACTTCGGCACCGGTCAGCCACTCGGCCTCGATGCCGTACTGGCGGGCACTCTCGTAGGCATCACGCGCCCGGTGGAACCCGGGCGCGGACACATCGATGCAGCCGATGCGATGGACGATGGAATTCCCAGTTCGCTCCTGGAGTTCGGTCCAGAGCCGATCGGCCTCCAGGGTCCACGGAACGTACCGGGCACCTTCGGCGTAGGCGTGGCGGAAGATGCGGGTCTTGCCGCCGTGGCTGCCCATGGTGTGGATGTGCTGGAACTGCTCCAGCACGACGGGCTTGTAGCCTTGCCGGGCCAATGCCCAGCCGGTGGCGGTGCCCATGGTGCCGCCACCGAGAACGAT
>CAZNQC010000055.1:15092-17619 GCA_964574825.1 uncultured Sphaerobacteraceae bacterium
CCTACACCAGTTTGGCGTCGCCGAAGGCTTCGGTGATTGCATGCTTGCGGTCGTACCACGGCAGATCCTCGATCGGATCCTGGTTGCCGGTGGCGCCAACGACGCGATCGACCGGCTTCGCCCAGCGCGCGGCGTTGGCGATGACGGTGCGGATCTGCTCGTTGTAGTAGGTCGGGTAGGTTTCGTGGCCGGGGCGGAAGTAGAAGACCTTGCCTGCGCCGCGGTAGTAGGCAGCACCGCTGCGGAAGATCTCTCCGCCCTGGAACCAGGAGACGAAGACCAGTTCGTCGGGCTGTGGAATGCCGAACGGTTCGCCGTACATCTCTTCCTGGGCGAGTTCGATGTACTCGCCGATGCCTTCGACGATTGGGTGACCCTGGGCGACAACCCAGAGACGTTCCTTCTCGTCGGCCTCGCGCCACTTGAGGTCGCAGGTGGTGCCCATCAGGCGCTTGAAGATCTTGGAGAAGTGGCCGGAGTGCAGCACGATCAGGCCAGCGCCGTCGAGCACGCGCTGGTGCACGCGAGCCACGACCTCATCGTTGACCTCGCCGTGGGCCATGTGGCCCCACCAGACGAAGACATCGGTGTTGTCGATCACGTCCTGGGTCAGACCGTGCTCCGGCTCGTCGAGGGTGGCAGTGCGGACTTCGAAGCCGCCAGCCTGCTCGAGGCCTTCGGCGATGGCGCCATGGATGCCGTGCGGGTAGATCGAGCCGATGTGCTCGTCCTTCTGCTCGTGTCGGAACTCGTTCCAGACGGTGACGCGAATCGGGTTACCCATGATGAATCCTTTCGGGAACCAGGGCGACGAGGTCCTGCACCGCGCCGCCAACTTCCAGGGCCCACAGACTCCCGCTACGCTCTTCCCGCGATATCGCTTCGACATCGCGGGAGCCGAGGGCCCCTACATTTCGACGTGAACCGGCCCCCATGGTGAACAGAGGGTCCGGAGCCTGACCCGGCAATGGTCGCCGATGTGGGCCAGATTGTCAGCACGCGAGGAAACCCACACGGCAACCACGACGTGCATCCGGCGAATGGTGCCCAGGATAACCAGGACCCGTGTTCGTCCAGGGATGACACGAGGCCATCCCCTACGAAGGCGACCGGTCAGAGAGCATACGATCAGCCGATTTCGTCGATCCGGACTTCGCGGCCGAGTTCGGCGGACTTGTAGATCGCATCGATCAGGCGAACGCGGTCGAGACCTTCGTTGCCGTCCGGAGTGACGGGCGTGCCGTCGAGGATGCCGGAGATGAAGCCCTTGATGATCTCCTCGTGCCCAGGGCGACCCTGGAGACGGGGATGGGAATCGGTGGTGGTGTTGCCGACTTCCTGGAAGATGTCGAGGGTGTCGACATCGGCGTACTTCTTCGAATGAATGCGGGCGCCACCGTGCGAGCCGTAGAACTGGACTCCGAAATCGTCGTCCATTTCGGTGAAGGACGCCCAGGAGGCTTCGAGCAGCATGGTCGCGCCGTCCTCGAACCGGAGGAAGGCGGTCGCCAGGTCCTCAACCTCGTAGTCGACCGGTTCGTCACCGGCAAAGGTGGTGGAGCGCTTGAGTCCCCAGTTGCCGCGGCCGCGCGGGCCGATTTCGGCATAGGTGGCGGCGCTGACCGAGACGACCTTCGGGTTGCCAAGGATGTAGAGCGCCATGTCGAGCACGTGCACACCGAGGTCGATCAGCGGGCCACCGCCAGCCGCCTCCTTGGAGGTGAACCAGGAGCCGAGCCCCGGAATGCCCGAGCGGCGCATCCAGTAGGCCTTGCTGTAGTAGACGCGGCCGAGCGCGCCGGATTCCACCTGCTCCTTGACGATTTCGACATCGTGGCGGGTGCGGCGCTGGAACGAGACGGCGAGGATCTTGCCGTTGCGCTCAGCCGCTTCGACCATCTCCTTGCCTTCGTCGGTGTGCCGGGCGAGCGGCTTCTCGATCAGGACATGCTTGCCGGCATCGAGCGCGGCAATCGCTACCGGCCTGTGCAGGAAGTTCGGCACCGCGATGCTGACCGCCTGGATGTCGTCCTGGGCAAGCAGGTCCTGATAGTCACGATAGACATTGGGGATGTTGAAGCGTTTCGCCAGCGACTCGCAGCGGTCGGTATCGAGACCGGCGAGGGCGACGATTTCGACGCGTGGATCGGCTGAATAGCCTTCCAGGTGAAACAGCCCGGCGCCACACCCGATGACGCCGACGCGAACCTTTTCCGTGGACACCGACCTGCCTCCAGCTTGATCCAAACGAACAATCGGACAAGAGAAACCGCCGCGGCACGGTGGATGTCCACAGCGGATGCTTCCGTGGGGAGCATGGCACCGGAAACCTGTCGAATGCAAGGAAGGTCAGGTGGAATCGTGATTCAGTTGCGACGGATCGCTGAGGCCGACCTCTGATCGGAGCCCGGCAATCGACCACCAAGGTGGAATCAGGCGGTGCCGCAAACCTTGATGTTGCCCACGAACCCACACATCGACCCGTAGCCCGCGAAGATGAAGGTCTCGCATTCGTTCGGCGCGGCAC
>CAZNQC010000056.1:0-12498 GCA_964574825.1 uncultured Sphaerobacteraceae bacterium
CATGGAACAGGCGCCTCCCCGGTTCCGGGCATGCAGGAACGAATCCAAACCAGATGGTTGTGCGAAACATCGTCGCCGGTTCCGGGAATTGCGCAAGCCCCCCGCCACACATCGAAACCAAAAGAGGACTGCCCGCATTCCGCGAGCAGCCCTCTCTGGTGCCGGCCGGCATCGTTGGCGGCCGGATCGTGGTCTATCGGTTACGACACCGCGTCAATCTCGTCCTGCAGCGCATCGTAGTCGGCCTGGGCCTGCGACATCGAGTCGCCGAACGCTTCCAGGGCCTCGTCACTCTCGTCCGTATTGGCCGTGGTGCCGAGATAGGTGGTGAAACTGATGCCCATGTCGGACATGCTGGCAGCGAAGTCTTCGAACGCGTCCTGCACGTCTTCCATGCCAACCGGCGCGTCGATGGCGGCAGCCACTTCGGTCGCACCGATCCAGGTCACGAGGATCCCGCTCAGCTCGTCGATGTCGGCGTCGGTCAGGTCACCCTGCAACAGCTCGCCAAACCGGTCGATGCTGTCGATCCACTCGTCAGCCGTCTCCGACACCTCGGCCAGATACTCGTCGGCATCCACATCGCCACCGGTTGTGGTGGTCGTGCTGGCGCCGCCGGCTTCGTCGATCAGGTCCTGAACGTCGTCCACCTGGGTCTGGACGGACGTGACGCCATCCACCAGCGTATCGAACGCCCGTGTTTCGGCCGAGCTGCCGGCCCGCGCGCCGAGATAGTCATCCCAGGCAAGACTCACTTCGGCGGCGGTGTCGGCCAGGTCGAGGTACGCATCCTCGACATCTTCCAGGCCATCCGGGGCCACCAGGTCCGCCGCAACATCCGGATAGGTCGACCACTTGGTCATCGTCTCGTTGAAGAAGTCGATGTCGGCCTGGGTCACATCCGCAGGATCGTCAGCCTGGGTTTCGAGAATCACGGCCAGTTCGGCGGCCTCGTCGCCCAGCGTGTCGATCTCGTCCTGCACGTCGGCCAGGTAGGCGTCGGCATCGCCGCCGTTGACCGGTTCTTCGGTCGGATCGGTGGTGGTGCCGGAACCGCCCGCATCGTCAACCAGCGTCTGGACCGCATCGAGCTGGTCCTGCGCTCCAATGAAGGCATCGTTGAAATCGTCGAGCGCGGCATCCTCGTCTGGATCGCCGGCCGGCAGTGCCCAGTACTCTTCCCAGAGTTCACCCGACTCACCAACCAGGTCGGCGAGGTCGAGGTAGGCATCTTCGATGTCGGAGAACTCGCGCGGAGCTTCCAGGTCAGCGGCCACGTCCGGGTACTCCACCCAGTCGGCGGCAATCGCATTGACCTCGTCAACGATATCGGCCAGCTCGTCCTCGTCCGAGGTCGCGCCCGCTTCCTCATTCAGTTCGAGGAAGCGATCGAACGTTCCCCCAAGGAAATCGAGTTCATCCTGGACGGCGGCGACAAAGTCATCGTCGCTTGCAGACCGGTCGTCGGACTCTGCCGTGGCGACATCTTCGTCGTGGTTGCAGGCTTCGCCGTCGCCATCCGGGTCGAGGGTATCTTCCAGATCAGGATCGGCATCGAGCAGGGCCTGCGCCTGGGTGGCGGTCAGGTCCTCACAGTTGAACACCTGCGCTCCGGCTCCAGTGGCGGCGACGGGCGACAGAAGTCCGAGGACAAAAAGCAGAATAACGCCTAAGCGCAGCCCTGCGGCAGGTCGCTTCATTCGGTACGTTCCTCTCTACGTTGACGTGTGCCGCAATCACCGCTACGTGGGTGGGCCAGCGGCTCTGTCTAGATAGACGCCTGACTCGCGGAACCAGTTCCCTGACCAGTCCATCCTTTCTAGGCGGTTGCCGGTTCCTTCACGCTCACCGGGGTGATCCAGTCAGCATAGCGCTCGTTGCGGCCACGGAAGGTGTCGAACATGACGGACCGGAGCTGGCTGGTAATCTCGGGATCGGTACCGCTGCCAATCGTGCGGCCATCAATCGTCTCGATCCAGGCCACCTGCACGCCGGTGCCGCAGAAGAAGGCCTCATCGGCAATGTACAACTCGGACCGGTCGATCGAGCGCTGCTCGGTGGGAATCCCGAGATCGGCAGCCACCTGCAAAATCGAACGGCGGGTGATGCCTTCCAGCACGTCACCCACCACGGGCGGGGTGATCAACACGCCGTCGCGCACGATGAAGAGGTTGCAACCGGTTCCCTCGGCCACGTGACCCTGGGTGTCCAGCATGATCGCCTCATCGGCCCCAGCCTCTTCGGCCTCGTCCTTGGCCAGCGCGGAGTTGATGTACCCACCGGTGATTTTGCCGCGTGCCGGAATGATGTTGTCGGTAATCCGCGTCCACGAGGAGACGATCACCTTCTGGCCCCGCTGGGTGTCGAGGTAGTCGCCCATCGGCATCATGTAGATCGCCAGCTCGTCATCAATCCCGCGCAAGCGAGGGGTCAACTGCACCGATGCCTTGTAGACCAGCGGCCGGAAGTAGACGTCCGACGTCGGCGCGTTCCGGCGCGTCAGTTCGATCATCGTTTCCATCACGCTGTCGACATCGTGCGGCAGGTCCATCCGCAGCAGTTTGGCCGAACGCAACAGGCGCACGGCGTGCTCGCGCAGGCGGAAGATGTTGATCGTTTCGCCATCCTGGTCCAGATACCCTCGCACGCCGGCGAACGCTCCCGTTCCATAGTGGAGGGCGTGCGTGCCCACACTGACATTGGCCTGGGCGAACGGAACGAAGTCGCCTTCGAAATAGGCATAATCAAGGGTCTGCGAGAAGGCCATTATCCGTTGCTCCTGGATAAATCCACATTACGGCCTGGGTGCGGAAGACGACACGTGAGCCAATTCGGCTGTCGCTTCTCACCGGCGCGGAATCGAAGCTGGTTGCGATTCCATCTGGCCGCGATTATCGCACAGCACCCACCGAAATCCGCTTTCCAGGAACGACAATGCGCCGCCTGCCGGGCCGAAACCCGGGAGGCAGCGCACTGGTTGCCATGTTGGCAGATTCGAAGGAACCGGTTACCGGGCGCTGGTGGCCGGTGCCCACTTCTCTTCGGGCAGCGTGATCGCCGCCTTCATCATCAGTTGGAAGAACATGCCCAGGATGGCCACGACGAGGGCCACCAGGCCCCACCACCAGGACTCGTTGATGATTCCTGCTGCGGTGCCGTCACCAAGCTCCTGGTAGTTAACGCGATTGAACAGCAGCAACACACCGACGACCAGGATCGAGGCGCCGGCCCAGGCCGTGCTGACGATCACGATGTAAATCGGCAGGTTGAGGAAGAGCGCCAGCACCAGCATGCCGACAAACCCGACCGCGGCGAAGATGAAGAGCATCCAGTCCGACGGTGTCTTGTCGAAGAGGTACAGGAGGCCGGTTCCAAGCACGGCGCCCCACGCGCCCGCTCCCAGCAAGGCCCCGGCATACCACCAGAACCACGAGATGAGGGCGAACAGCAGGCCCACGATGATGCCGACAATCCAGCCGGTGGCCGTGGCCAGGAAGCCGTCGTTCCAGATTTTCTCGATGCCTCCGGCACCCACGAAGAAGCCGAGGATGAACCCAAGCAGCGGCAGGGTGGCAAAGAATACCTGCAACCCAAAGAACGTAATCGCCAATCCAAACAGGATCAGCAGAATGCCAAGCAGGATATCCATTCCTGCACTCCTCCCACGCAACCGAAGCTACTGGCCCACCGCCAGCATGCCGAACGTACACCTAAGTATGCATGGGAAACCGGCAAAACGGAGTACCCCCAAGGGGGTGATTTTGGGGGAGTAACGTCCCGCCGGACAGGTTTGGACCCGATAAGGCGAGACGCACGTCACCCGGGGTGTCACAATGAGCCCGCTTCGCCGGACCGCCTGCTGGTCCGGACTTCACTCCCTCCATTCTGGAGCTGTCAGGTGATACCTGGTTCTTCGCGTGTGGCGCTGGCGGTGTCGTGGTCCTATTTCTGGTACTACGCCGCGGTTGGTGCCTTCATCCCGTTCGCTGCGCTCTACTACCGGCACCTGGGCTTCGATGGCCTGCAGGTCGGCATGCTGACGGCCCTCCCCTCGCTCGGCATGGCATTGCTCGGTCCATTCGTCGGGGCATTGGCCGATGCTCGCAACTGGCACCGGATCATGCTGCCCCTGGCCCTGATTGCGTCGGCCGGCGTGGCCCTCGTCGTGGCCCAACCCGATACGTTCGTCGCCATCTTCCCCCTGATCGGGCTGCTGGCGATCACCACCGTGCCCATTCCACCGTTGATGGACAGCTACGCTCTCACCGCTGCCGAAGGGGGCAAGCGATCCTACGGCTCCATGCGGGTCTGGGGCTCGCTTGGCTACATGCTGATGACCCTGGTGATGGGCCGCCTGCTCGGAAATGAACTCTCGCCGGTGCTTCTTTACGGCTACGCCACAGCCGTGGCGATCGCCTTCGTGGGAACACTGCGCCTGCCGCCACTCACGGAGCGCCGTGCCCAGCCCCTGATTGCCGGGTTGGGCGAGGTCCTCCGCGATCGGGCATTCATCCTGCTGCTCGTGGTCGCCTACCTGGTCACCAGCGCGTCCGCCCTGCTCGGCATCTACATGGGCGTGCACCTGGAGGACCTCGGGGCCAGTTCGTCCCTGATGGGGGTCGCGTTTTCGGCCAGCGCCCTCAGCGAACTGCCATTCATCGCCGGGGCTGGCTGGTTCCTGCGCCGCATCGGACCAGCCCGGCTCCTGGCGCTGGCCATGCTGGTCTATGCCATCCGCTTTGCCGCCGTGTCGGTACTGGAAGATCCCGCCTGGGTGGTTGCCACCCAACTCCTGCACGGACTGTCCTATGGTTGCTACCTCACGGCGTCGGTCACCCTGGCCCACCGCATCGTCGGGCGGGGACAGGCTGCCACCGCCCAATCGCTGCTGGCCGCCGTGTCCTTTGGACTCGGCAGCATCACCGGTGCCCTCGTCGGCGGCGCCTTCCTCGATTCGCTTGGCACACCAGGCATCTTCCGCATCGGCGCGGCCGTGATGCTTGGCACCCTCGTGCTTTACCTGATCGCAAACCGCGCAATCGGGCTGGATCGCACCCTCGATGCCTGATCGACCAGCCCCGGAGACGAATCGCCAGCCGCACTGCCCTGCACAGGCCGGTCCAGCGTCACATCTTCCCACGACGATGGATCGTCAATCGGTTCGAGATGCGTGAAGACGGTGGTGTCAGGCAATTCCGCCCGCAGGTCGTTTTCCAGCTTCTCCAGCAGGTGATGCCCTCGCTGCACCGACCACCGGCCCGGCACCAGCACATGCAGCGAAATGAAGCGGCGCTGCCCGGCCTGGCGGGTGCGCAGGGCATGCGTCTGAATCCCGTACTCCTGCCGATAGCGGTTCAACACCAGATCGATCCGCTCGATGTCTTCCACCGGCAACGCGGTATCCAGCAACCCCAGCAACGAACGCCGAATCAGTTGCCCACCAGTCCAGACGATGTTGGCGGCCACCACCAGCGCGATCACGGCATCCAGCCGCATCCAGCCGGTAGCGGCGACCACTACCACGCCGATCAGCACGCCAGCGGTCGTCCAGACATCGGTCATCAGGTGCCGGGCATTCGCTTCCAGCGTGATCGAGCGGAATTCACGCGCCGCCCGGAACAACCACCACGCCGTGACCCCATTGACGGCACTGGCCGCCAACGAAATCACCAGGCCCAGGCCCACCTGCTCGATTGGTTCCGGGGTAATTAGCCGCGGAATGGCGGTCGCGGCGATGGCGAGGGCAGCGATCAGAATCAGCATGCCCTCCAACCCACTGCTGAAGTACTCGGCCTTGGCGTGACCGTAGGCGTGCTCTTCGTCCGGTTCCTTCTCCGCCACCGTCAGCGCCACCAGAGCCACCACGGCGGCAATCAGGTTCACCAGTGATTCGAGCGCGTCGGACAGCAGACCTACCGAACCGGTCACCCGCCAGGCACCAGTCTTGAGGGCGATGGTGATCAGCGCGGCAGCAATCGAGAGCCACGCAAAGCGACGAAGCGTATTCGGCTTGGGAGCAGCCACGGCCACGATGGACAACCTTTGATCCGGAAATCAATAGCGAGGAAATCCCTGCGAATCAATGGTAATATCCGCATCTGGCATTAGTCACGCATAATCTTCTTAGCTTGGAATAACCTTCGCACTGTCTCCTGGCGAAGCCTTGGCTGCCGACTCCGGGTACACCTCAACCAGGTCTTCGCGCCGCTGCCGCGGCAATCCTTCTCCGCGCCGGGCCAGGTAGGTGACCACGGTCTCCCGAATCAACCCGTTGAGGCCGAACATGGCGTCGGTATTGGCGGCAGAAGCCGAGATCCGGAGCGTCACGTTCCCCTGGCTCACATCACCGACCACCAGCCTGAACGACCGCCGGTCCCACACCGAAGACGCCTTCAGGGCCCGCTCCACCTCCGCCCGCAGATCGGCAATCGGCACGGTCCAGTCAACGTCGATCAACACCACGCCGGTGATCTCGTCACCCCAGCGCGTCCAGTTCTCGAAAGGGGTGGTCACGAAATACGATGACGGCAGGATCAGCCGGCGATCATCCCACAGGTAGATCACGACGTAGGTCAGCGTGATCTCGCCCACGATGCCGGACTGATCCTCGACCTGCACGACATCACCCACCCTGATCGAATCGGTGAGGGTCAGCTGGATACCGGCGAAAACGTTTGCGAGTGAGGTTTGGGCGGCAAGGCCGGCAACGATCGAGATGAGCCCGGCTGAGGCCAGCAACCCCTGGCCGATCACCCGCACCGCCGGAAAAGTCATCAGCACGGCCGCCGACCCTACCAGGATCACCACCGCCACCAGCAATCGCCGGAGGAGGATCGTTTGGGTGCGAACCTTGCGGGCCTTGACCGGATCATGGTGGTACGCGGTGGTCTCCCGCGCCAGCAGGAGCCCTTCAACCGCCACCAGCACCTCGCAGATGAACCAGACGACGGCAATGATGAAGGCGATGCTCAGGATGTGGGACACCACCTGCGACCAGCGTTCGTTGGTGGTGCCCACCCCGAACATGCCGATCCGGATGGCTGCCACCGTCACCAGCGTGATCAGTGCGTCCTGCGTTTTCCGCAACACGGCCACCAGATCCCGGTGGCGCACGTGCTCCCGGTTCAGCAGGTAGCGCACAACGCCGATGGCCACCAGCGCGAACGCCGCAATCGCCGCCAGCCACAGGACATCGGAAACATGATTCCGAAAAATGGATTCGAGCACGTCATCCCCGCGATCCAGCTGTGCCGCCCCCACGGCTGATCCCCCTGCGAATTACCGCATCAGGATTCGGTGGGGAGTGTAGCCTCTGGCGAGTCCGCCAGCGGGGCATCCGGGGTCGCTGGCGCATCTCCAGGAGCCTCTTCGACGCTGCTGGTGGTGCTCTCCACGGCATCTGCCCCGGACTGCGGTCCCGCAGGTTCGTCCACCGCGGTCGTCCGGTCCGAAGGTTCAGCCGACGCGCGAGCAACCTCCGCTTCGGCGATGGATGCCGCATGGTCCGACGGGTCGGGAATGACGCCACTCCCCATAACCGGCGGCACTCCCGTGGCTGTCGTGGTCGTCGGCGTGGGGTCGGTGACTGGTTCGGCACCAGACGGGACATCCGATTTCGACCCGGTTGCCGCCTCCCACACCGTGCGCGCTAGCGATTCAGCCTCCGGATCCGGTGGCGCCACCGTTGCCCCGGTGATGGTGTGCACCTCCAGTGGCACCACACCAACGCCCTCCGTGCGGGTACGGGGAATGCCTTCGCCGTGGGGCTGACTGGTAATGAAGTCGACGATCGATCGGTTCACCACCGCTTCCAGCAGGAACATGTTGGTGGAGGACGACGTCGAGATCACCAGGCGAACGGTGATCAGGCCATTGGAGATGGCATACACCTTGAATCCGAAGGAACGCTTGTCCCACAGGTCGGTTGCCGAGATCGCCTGGCGAATCGCCTGCTCCAGGCCATCCAGCGGCACGGTCCAGTCAACATCGACCAGGAAGAGCGCGCTGATCTCACTCCCCTTCCGCGTCCAGTTCTGGAACTGGTTGGAGATGAAGAATTCGGAGGGAACCGTCAGGCGATGTTCGTTCCAGAGGTCGATCACCACGTACGTCAACGTGATCTCGTCGACCACCCCCGATTGGTCACCGATCTGGATGATGTCGCCAACGCGCACCGAGTCGGAGAGCGCGATCTGCACCCCGGCAAACAGGTTCGAGAGGGAGGTTTTCGCGGCCAGGCCCGCCACCACCGACGCGATACCGGCCGACGCCAGCAGGCTCTGCCCGATGATGCGGACTTCCGGGAACGTCATCAACATCAGCGCCAGGATGATGACGATGACGGCGACGATCGCCAGGTGACTCACCAACCGGACCTGAGTATCGACCTTGCGCACCCGGACGTCGCTGTGATCCCGTCCCTTCACATAGTGGAGGATGAGGAAGTCTTCGACGGCGGAGATGATTTCGCAGAGGAACCACGCCACGGCGGCCAGGAAGAAAAGATCGAGGGCGTGGGCGCAGAAATCGTTCCAGTCATCGTCGGAAAGCGGGGCACGGATCAGGATCAGCCGCAGGATGGCGATGACGAAGATCACCAGCAGGGCGCGGTGAGCACGCCGCAGCAGGTTGGCCAGGCGCGGTGTGGAACCGAATCGCTCGCGAAGCGACCGGTGCAGAACGATTCCTGCCAGCAAGGCAATAAATGCGAGAACCAGGGCCCATCCGATGTCGTCGGCGTGATCCTGGACAAATGTGGAAACGGACATGCTCTCCACCAAACACGTGGACCACACGGCTCAGGACCATCCGGCCTCCCCCACGCTGGTAAGAGTGTACTGGACGGCCCCTCCAGGTTCTGGGCCGTCCGGCATGGTCTCCTATCCGGCGGATCGCAACCGCTGAACCGCTTCCCGGTCGTCAGCATGGCGCGCCACGGCGTCGAGATCGACGGTGATACCCAGACCAGGACCGTCCGGAATCGCCAGGTATCCCTCGGCATCCAGCGACCAACCGCCGACCACGATCTCGTCGATGTAGGGCGAGCCAACCAGGTATTCGACAAGGTTAGTCGTGGGGAAGGCGGAGGCGAGCTGCAGGTCGGCGGCGAGACCGAGCGCGGTGTTCCACCCGTGCGGAATCATCTGAACACCATGGTCGTTCGCCATCCAGGCAATCCGCCGCTCTTCGGAAATGCCGCCGACCTTGGTCACGTCCGGCTGCACGATGTCGAATGCGCCTGCTTCCAGCCACGGCAGGAAGCTCTGGCGCCGGGTAAGCACTTCGCCGCCGGTGATTGGCAGGGGTGAATCCCGCCGCAAGGCCACGAAATCGTCCAGGGCATCAGGTGGGAGTGGTTCCTCGAACCAGGCAATGTCGTATCCGGCCAGCATCTCGGCGGTCCTTCGAGCCCAGCGCAACCCGTTCGGCCAGAAGGCATCACTGGCCCCGGCATCGACCATCAGCCGGACATCGGGGCCGACCGCCTCGCGGGCTGCCCGCACAATTGCCTCGTCGGTGGCAGCGTCGACCCGGCCGAACGGTCCCCATCCCATCTTGATTGCCCGAAACCCGTGCCCCAGCACTTCGTTCAGCACCGGCACCAGCCGCTCTGGGTGATCCATCAGGATCGACGCGTAGGGCTGGACCCGCTCGCGATACCGCCCACCGAGCAACCGTCCAACCGGCTGCCCGGTCACCTGGCCGAGAATGTCCCAGAGAGCGATATCGATGCCGGAGATGGTGTGCGTGATCGCCCCGCCTCGCCCCTGCCAGAACGTGTTCTGGTGAAGTGTTTCACTGAGCCGTTCGGGCTCAATTGCCGATTGCCCGATCAGGAGCGGCCGCAGCACCTGCAACGACGCCCGGACCAGATCGGCGCTGGTGAAGGCCGATCCCCAACCGGTCAGTCCATCGTCGGTCGTGACGACAATCAGCGTGTGAACGCAGATGTCAGCTTCAAGTTCGTTGCTCCAACCGCCTTCTGGGGTGGCGCCCACCAGTCCGATGGCGTCAACCGTGCGAATGGTGGTCATGGGCTACCTCCCGTGCAGATGTCCGGCTCGAATGACAGTCCGGGAATCGTCGGCGAGAGCGCAGTCCGCGTCCAGCCCCGGGCGGCGCGGCGCGGCACGTGCCATCGCTATCCGTTGGAGGCGACGTCGCTGGTAGCTCGCCAGTATTGCCGGGGAGTCTGGCCGATTTCCTGCTTGAACTCGGTGTTGAAGTGCTGCTGGGAAGCGTATCCGAATCGGTAGGCGAGATCGGCCCAGTCGGGATCGGTTTCGGCCCGAATCGCGCGGGCGATGCCCAGCAAACGCACGCGGCGCAGGAACCATTTCAGCCCGACGCCGGTGTAGTCGCGGAAGAGTTGCTGCACCCAGCGCTCGCTCCGGTCGAAGGCGGCCGCCACCTCCCGCACGGTCGTCAGCGTATCGTCCGTTTCCACCGTGGTGATGATCTCGTTGACCAGTTCAATCCGCGGGTCTGGCTGCGGAGCGTGCCCCTGAACGAAGCCGAAGAGCGTGGCGATCGCGTCGTCCGCGTCCATCGCCCTGACCCGCTCGACCAGGGCAGCGTCGAGGTTGGGAAAGGCAGCATCGAGCTTCAGCACCGTGTTCTGCAGGTCGGCGATCCGGCCCGGCCAGATGGCGGTGAACCCACCCGGTCGGAACCGCAGGCCCAGCACCCGTCCTGCCCCCACGGCGATGTAGGTACGCCGCCCGCGAAAGGTGCCCTGCACCCCGGCGGCCGTGGCCTCGACGAAGAGATCCACATACGGACGATGCATGACCTCCTGGTTATGGAAGGGGATGTCGATCCCCTCCCACCTGACGCACCAGCCGTGTTCGATGAACGGGGCCAGGTCCGCCGGGGGCAACCAGGTGCGGAACTCGGCATGGCGCCCGAACTCGGCCGGATCGAGTCGTCCGCGCGGATCGTAGGCGTCTGCGGGTTTCTGGAATACGGCGGTCATGGATCTCCCTATGCTGGAACCAGATTCGAACTGAACCACAGGAGCATGCAATGACCTCTTCCCACACCTTGCGCGGCATGGCCACCCTCAACATCTGGGCCGAAGACGTCCAAGCCGCCCGCGACTGGTATGCCGACCTGTTCGGGCTGGATGCCTACTTCCAGATGCCGAACGCCGAGACTCCAGCCTACGTCGAATTCCGGATTGGCGACGACGAGGACGAGTTCGGCATCATCGACCGCGCCTACGCCCCCGCCGGCATGCAGCCTGGCCCAGGCGGCGCGATTCTCCACTGGCACGTCGATGATCTGGAAGGCACCTTCGACCGCTTGCAGGAACTGGGCGCAACGGTCTACGAGCCGATTACCCCGCGGTCCGGCGGCTTCGTGACCGCATCGGTCGTCGATCCATTCAGCAATATCCTCGGCATCATGACCAACCCCCACTGGGCCGACCGGCACCAGGCGCCGGACAGCGACGGAGCATCGCCCGTAACCTCGGAAGCCAGCTAGCGTTCTCGCGCGCGAGGATCGAGTGCATCGCGCAGGCCATCGCCAAGCACATTCAGGGACAGCACGGTCAGGAACAGGGCGATCCCCGGGAAAATCGCCACCCACCACGCTTGCTGCAACAGGGCCTGCCCATCACGCAGCATGTTCCCCCAGGTTGGTTGGTTGGGGGGCACCCCGGCGCCAAGAAACGACAGCGACGCCTCGCTGATGATTGCCAGGGCCACGATGAAGGTGCATTGCACGATCAGGGGCGAGAGGCCGTTCGGGAAGATGTACCTCCCCATGATGTCGTGATCGCGCATGCCAATCGACCGGGCCGACTCGACATAGGCGTTCTGCCGGATCACGAGGGTGGTCGAGCGCACCAGCCGCGCGATCGTTGGCGTAAACACCACCGTCAGCGCGATGAAGACGTTGATGGTGGAGGGACCAAGACTGGCCATGATTGCAATCGCCAGCAACACGCTGGGAAACGCCATCAGGCCATCCATCGTCCGCATGATCCATGAATCGAGCCCATCGATATAGCCGGAAACCAGGCCCAGCACCGAACCGATGAGTGCGGCACCTGCGGTCACACCCAGCCCGATCAACAGCGAGATGCGGGCGCCATACAGTAACCGGCTGTAGACATCGCGGCCCAGGGCATCGGTGCCCAGCCAGTACTCCGAGGACGGAGGCAGCAACCGGTCGGCCGGAATCGCGTAGTTGGGATCGTGCGTGGAGAGCAGCGGCGCGAAGATCCCCGCGAACAGGGCCAGCAGCACGTAGAAGAGGCTGAAGGCCGTGATCGGGTTGGCCACGATCTTTCGCAACCACGATTGCTGCTTTCGCCGTCGTTCGGGGATGACGTCCGCCGCCGGCGCATTGGTAGCCGCACTCATTGGCCACCTCCCAGCCGCACCCGGGGATCGGCGTAGACGTAGAGCAGATCGACCAGCAGGTTCACCAGCACATAGGCCATGGCAATCGACATCACCGCCCCCTGAATGATGGGATAGTCGCGCCGGC
>CAZNQC010000056.1:12598-17331 GCA_964574825.1 uncultured Sphaerobacteraceae bacterium
TAGGCCATGGCAATCGACATCACCGCCCCCTGAATGATGGGATAGTCGCGCCGGCTGATGCTCTGCACCACCAACCGCCCCATGCCAGGAATGGTGAACACGGTTTCCGTCACCACCGCTCCACCCAGCAGGGCGGCGATGGACGTGCCGACGACCGTGATGGCCGGCACCAGGGCATTCCGCAACGTATGCCGGATCACGACATCCCGTTGGGGAAGTCCCTTGGCCCGGGCTGTCCGCACATAGTCCTCATGCTGCACATCGAGCATCGACGACCGAATCATGCGGGCCAGCAACCCGGCCGAGGCAAACCCCAGTGTGAACGCCGGCATGATCATGCGTTGAATGTGTTCCGACAGGCTGACGGTCGGTGAGACATACCCAACCGATGGCAGCCAGTGGAGACGCACCGCAAAGATCAGGATCAGCATGATGCCAAGGAAGAAACTGGGAATCGCCGCCCCGCTGATGGCGATCGCGGTCAGCATCCGGTCGAGCACCGTTCCGTGCTTCAGTGCCGCCAGCACACCGAGTGGAATGCCGATCAGCAGCTGCACGAACAGGGCGTAGGTGGTGAGGAGGGCCGTTGGTTCGACGCGTTCGAGCAACGCCTGGGTGACCGGAATCCCAAGGAAGATCGACTCCCCGAAATTCCCCCGCAGCACGTTGCCAAACCACTCGATGAACTGCACCGGGAGCGGCTCGTTCAGCCCCAACTGGTCCCGCAGCGCTTCCACCTGTTCCGGAGTGGCCTGGTCGCCCAGGATCACGGCGGCGGGGTCACCCGGTGTGAGGTGGACCAGGGTAAACACGACCAAACCGACGATGAGAATGACTGGGATCAGCAGCACCAACCGTCGAAGAATGTAGGCAATCATCTAGTTTCATCCACAACGGTACGCTGCCGGGGTGGTGAGAGTCACCACCCCGGCAGGCCAACCTCCGGTTCTCGTTATTGCTCCAGCCAGATATTCCAGTAGGGCACGCCCCGCTCGGTGGAGGTTGGCCAACCTCCAACCTGGTCGGAGTAGTAACTGGCTTCCGACGCATCGCCCACCTTGATCGCCGGGATCTCGGTGTAGGCGTTGTGCTGCAGCTCTTCCCAGAGTTCGTACCGTCGATCGAAGTCACTCTCGGCCAGCAGATCGCTGGCGAGGGCAAGGCTGGCCTCCGAGTCGTACCAACCGGGATAGGTTCCCATCTGGCCAACCCAGGTGACCTGGCTGGGATCGGGCACGAAGCCGTGACTCGTGCAGAACACGTCCCACTCGCCTTCCTGGCCGCGCCGTTCAAGCAGGGTAGCCCAATCGATCACCTGCAGGTCGATGACGAATCCGGCCTCTTCGAGTTGCTGCTGGGCGATCACGCTGGCGGCGTAGAAGGAGGGGTATTCCTGGGTGGTCATGAACCGCACCGGGGTGCCGTCATAGCCGGCTTCTTCCAGCAACTGCCTGGCCAGCTCCGGATCGTTCATGTTGTAGAACTCTTCGCCGGATGTGGTGTAGAAGACCGTTTGCTTCATCATCCAGCCGGGATCGAGCGCGGTGAATTCGTCGCTCCCCCGGGCCGCCGTCAGAATCGCCTGATGCTCGAGCGCGGCCTGGAACGCCTGGCGAATCTTGAGCTGGCTCATCAACGGCGATCGCCAGTTGAGGAAGAAGACCTCGAACGCGGTCGGCGGATTGACCTGCGCGACGATGCCGGGCGTGCCGCTCAGCAGCTCGTACTGGTCGTTGGGAATGGCCATGGCGTAGTGATAGTCACCGGCCTGGAGTCCTGCCACGCGCGCCGCCACATCGGGCACCGGAATGTATTCGATCTGGTCGACCCAGGCATGCTTGGCGCCTGAGTACCCATTGATCGGCTCGTCTCGCGAGACGAAATCGTCGAACCGTTCCAGCCGGATGTAGGCGTCGGGGCGGCGCTCCACGAACCGGTATGGCCCGGTGCCGACGACCATGCTGTCATCGGTGAACGGCGTCGTTCCCGCAGCCTCCATGATCGACTTCGGATGAATGGTGCAGGCCTGGGTGTTGTGTGAAAGGGCGATGAGGATGGTGCCGTAGGGCTCCGTGAGACGGAATTCGATGGTGTGATCGTCGACCTCAACGAACTCGTCGACTGCCGCGAACAGGTTCTTGCCGACACCACTCAGTTCTGACCACCGCAAAACCGATGCGTGCACGTCGGCGGCGGTCATTGGTTCGCCATTGTGGAACGTGATGCCCTGCCGCAGGGTCATCGTGTGCACCAGCCCGTCGTCACTCACGGTGTGGGTGTCGACCAGTTCCGGCACCACGTTGTATTCGCTGTCGTAGGTGAAGAGCGTTTCCAGCACCGGGTAAAGCAGTTCGGAGGTAAACGTGGTGGTGGTTTGCTGGTCGAGCGTAGCTGGTTCGCCGAGGGTACCGACCCGCAGCGTGCCACCGCGAACCCCCTCTTCGCCATCCTGCAACGCGGCCGCCGCAAAGCCTGGCGTCAAGCCAAGCCAACCCGTTGCTGCCACCCCGGCGCTGGCGCCGGCGGAGGTCTGAAGCAATCGTCGTCGCGTCATGGGTAATCGTCGCTCGGGCATGGTCTGGACTCCTGTTCTCGTCTGCCGCCCCACAGGCGGCTCTGGAAACCGGTTGGACCCTCGAATGCATCGCCGGCCGATCGCCTCCTGGTGCCGGTTGGCATCGAAACTGATGCACCTGGCTCACCTGCCAACATCACAACCGGTGGCGAAGGCATTGCCCACCACCTTCCGGCGATCCGTCAACTCAAGGCAACCGCTGTTCGATGCCAAACACATCGACGACGGCGGACAGGAGCCTGCGCGACCATATGTGATTCATTCGCTTGAGGATCATCCTACCTGTCCGGAATGACTTGTCAACAAGCGTCGCCGATAAACAGGAAATGGAAGGAGGAAAACAGGGTGGCAGGGCGGTGAAGGGGTGCTGGCGCGGGATTGCCCGTTCGCACACCCCGGCCAGGTCCGAGCGGGCACCAAACGCCACCAGAATCCACATGGCAAAGGACTGCTGCGAGGCGTTAGGAATCAGGAAGCCAGCTCGGCACCGTTCGGGATCATGCCCAGTTCCGGTCATCGCCGCGCCAGGTGGTGATGGAAACGACCTCAAGCGCGATCACCAGGCGGGAAGCCAGATCCATCGCCCGGTACTGCTCGTATTTGGCTCGCAATGCGGCCAGGGCCCGGCCGTGCAGGTCGTCGTCCGGCAGGATCACCCGAGCTGCGCCGTTGACCTGGGCGAAGACCAACTGGGGCCAGTCTTCGTCGTAGTGGTCGATCACCAGGCTGCTGGCCGGGTTCCGGCGCAGGTTCCGCACCCGGGCCAACTCGGCATCGCCCACCCGCTTTGGTTTCTCGTCCAGCACGGAAACGATGACCGGCGCCGGAGTGTCCAGCAGCGCGAAGCAGATCGGAACCACCCGCGGTTCGCCACGACCGTTGACCGTCGCCAACCGCCCGACCCGCGCCGTGGCGATCATGTCCCGGACGGCTGGCGGCATACCCTCCGGCAACCAGCGCTCGGTCATGAGGGCTGGCCACCACCCCAGTTGCCCCAGTGCACGATCTCGTCGAACGGCTTGCGCTTCTTGACGCCCTTGCCGAGGGATGGATCGGCCGGATAGCCGAACGGCAGGATGGCCACGATATCAAGATCTTCCGGGATGCCGAGAATGGGGTTGATCTCGTTCAACATGTCACTGAATCCAACCCAGTTCGATCCAACGCCTTGCGCCCAGGCAGCGAGGATCATGTTCTGGATCGCCCGGCTGGCGTCCGACAATCCCAGCGCCGATTTATCCGCCACCACGGCAATGGCAAACGCCGCCTGGCCGACGTAGGGGCCGTGTCCACCGCTGTGGTTGGCCAGTGATTGCAATACCGGCTTGTCCTGCACAACCACGAAATCCCACGACTGCCGATTTCCCGCGCTCGCGGTCAGCCGGCCAGCTTCCAGAATCTCGCGGATCACGTCATCCGGCACTGGTTCGTCGCGGTAGGCACGCACCGCCAGCACGGTTCGAATCGCCTCGTTCACGTCCATTGATTACTCCTTGCGGTGAACAATCGTTCCGGTCTCACATGAACCGGAAACCTGCCTGACCATGAGCATGAACCTCCTGCCCAGTCCTGTCACCTGCCCGATCAGCAGTGGGCTCCTGGTCCTGCCCCCTTCCTGATACACTGCGCAGACAGGGACTCCAGCAAACCAGAACCTCCATCGATCGAGGAGGCCGGTGATTCGCGACCTGGTTGGGTCGGCCACCGGCGGATCGAGGTGTTTGCACCAGGTTGGCGTCAGTTCGACCTGACGTCAGCCTCATCGCATGTGGACGCAACCCATTTCTCGTGTGGAGGGAACCCATGAAGCGTTGGATCGCCGCAATCGTGTTCTGCCTGGCCGCATCAACCTTCGGCGCGTCAATCGGACTCGCGCAGGACGCGTCACCCACCGCCGATGCCTCTGTTCCCGAGGGCGCAATTGCCGTCGACTCCCGCGCCTTCCTCAAGGACGGTCTGGAAGACGTCGAGGCCGTTGAATTCATCATCATGACGAACTGGGAAATGGATAGCGCAGGTGCGGCAGAGCGCTTCTTCGAGGATTTGGCGGCGAGTATTCCAACCGACCTGACGGTGAAAACGTCACCCGAGCAGCTGCAGAACCACAACGACGATCAGATCCTGATTGTTGGCGAGGATCAGTTTGGTGGCCCGGTGA
>CAZNQC010000057.1:0-3784 GCA_964574825.1 uncultured Sphaerobacteraceae bacterium
CGGGTCATCAGGTACCCCAGCCCTTCGCTGGCGCCCACCAACTCCCCGAAAATCGCCCCGATCACGCAGAACGTGATCGCCACCCGTGCTCCCGAGAAGATGGTTGGCAACGAGGCCGGAATCCGTACCAGGCGGGCACGTTGGGCTGCCGTGGCGCCCATCGAACGCAGCAGCGCCAGCATCTCCCGATCGGCCGACCCCAGACCATCGACCGTTGCGACCGCAATTGGGAAGAAGCCGATCAGGGCCGTGATCAGTACCTTGGGTAACAGGCCGTAGCCGAACCAGATCAGCAGCAACGGCGCCAGGGCCACCATCGGAATCGTTTGGCTGGCAATCACCAGCGGATAGAGCGCTCTCCTGATCACCAGCGATGAATCGATCAGCGCGCCGGTCAGCATTCCGGCCACCAGCGCCAACCCAAAGCCAAGGAGGACTTCGATCAACGTTACCTGGGTGTTGGTCAGCAGCATCCGCCAGTCGTCGCGAAACGCCAGCACGATCGCCGAGGGTGGTGGCAGCATCCAGCGCGGGGTCTCCCGCCAGCGCACCAGTATCTCCCAGATCACCAGCAGGGTGAACAGCAGTGATGCCGGCCACAGCCAGCGTTGGATCACAACCCAGGTCATGCCACTCCCTCCGGCTGGACACCGTCGTCCAGCAGCCCCAACGCCGCGGCGAGGTGGGAACGGTGCCGGAAAAACGCGTCGCTCGTCAGCATTGCGCGCTGGCGTGGGCGGGGCAGATCGATGGGCTCGATGTGCACGATCCGACCGGGTCGGGCCGAGAGCACGATCACTCGATCGGCCAGGAACACCGCTTCGTCGATATCGTGTGTGACCAGCAACACCGACCGGGGTTCTCCGGCCAACCGGTCCAGCAGCCACGTTTGCATGGCAAGCCGGTTGAGCGCATCCAGCGCGCCAAACGGCTCGTCCAGCAGCAGCAACGGCCGCTCGGCCAGCATCGTGCGCAGAAAGGCAACGCGCTGGCGCATCCCGCCGGAAAGTTGGGACGGCCAGGCGTGTTCGAAACCGGCCAACCCAAACTCCGGAAACCGGGCTGTGGCCATCGCGCGAGCTTCGGAGCGCGGATGACCGTGAACCTCCAGCGCCAGGGCGGCATTGTCCAGCGCGGAACGCCAGGGCAGCAGCAGGTCGCGCTGGCGCATGTAGGCCGAGCGGCCCGGGCGCTGGTCAAACGGTGCGTTTACCCCGCTCAGCGCCACGACGCCCGTGGTTTCGGGAAAGAGGCCGGAAATGATGTCGAGCATGGTGCTCTTGCCCGAACCGGACGGTCCGATCAGGGCGACGAACTCACCATCGGCAATCTCGAACGAAATGTCGTCGAGGGCGAGCAGGGTTTCACCGCGCTCGACGTATTCCGCCGAGACATGGCTCAGGGCAAGGGTGGTTGACGTTGCAGAAACAGGGGTAGACACGGAGATGCTCATTTCCTACGCCGGCATGACCCGGATCAGGTTCAGCGGTCAGCGCCGGAAATCAGGCGCAATCTCAGCCCGGTTCACCCAGGCTCCCAGCATCGCGATCAGGCCTGAGTGTCGCATATCACTGGCTGCCGCGTCAGCACCTTGCACGGCGGCTACTGGTTTGGCGACGTGACGCAGGCCTGCGGTGTTACGCCGTCACCTATAGCGTGGCAACGCGCGATGCGGCCATCAAATCAGGTGAGATGGACACAAAATCGACACATTACAGGACAAACTTTCTTCACACCTCGCTCCCAGAATGAACGTACACTTGTCCGGTTCAGCGCGGCGTGCCCCGCGGGTCGGATAAATGAGGACTGAAAGTGTCCTCACTATCTGGGACACTGCAAGTCGCGCAGGGAAACATTGGAGTTTCCCGCCACACACGGAGCAGCATCCGTCGCACAGGAGGAGATATGGCGACAGTCATTCGAAAAGCCCCCAAGCTCAGCGGAGACGCGGTGCGGGCCGAAGGGTTGATGAAGAGCTTCGGCGAAACCCAGGCTCTGGCCGGGGTCGACCTGACCGTCAAGGCCGGGTCGGTGCTGGGGCTGCTTGGCCCCAATGGCGCCGGCAAAACCACCACCGTCCGCATCCTCTCCACCTTGCTGCAACCCGACGCCGGGTATGCCGAGGTGGCCGGGATTGACGTGACGAAGGACCCGGAACGTGTTCGAGCGTCGATCGGCCTGACCGGGCAATATGCGGCAGTCGACGAAATCCTGACCGGCCGCGAGAACCTGATCATGTTCGGCCAGCTCTACCGGCTCACCCACAAGGCGGCAAAGTCCCGGGCCGATGAGTTGCTGGAGCGATTCAATCTCACCGATGCCGGCAATCGCATGCTGAAAACCTACTCGGGTGGTATGCGCCGGCGGCTCGACCTGGCGGCCAGTCTCATCATTGCCCCGCCAGTGATCTTTCTCGACGAACCGACCACTGGCCTCGACCCGCGCTCGCGCAACGGCATGTGGGATGTCATCTCCGACCTCGTCAACGACGGCACTACCGTGCTGCTGACCACCCAATACCTGGAGGAAGCCGATCAGCTTGCCGACCAGATTGTGGTGATCGACCATGGCCGGGTTATCGCACAAGGCACGGCCGACTCCCTCAAGAACGACCTTGGCGGCGAGCGACTCGAAATCAATGTCACCCCCACCACGGATCTGGCATTCGCGGCGGAGACCCTGCGGCGCATCGTGGGCAACGACATCGATGCCGACGGCGTGACCGTTGACACCCATACCCATCGCCTGGCGGTGGCGTTCCCGGGCGGAGCCCGCCGGTTGGCCGATGCCATTCGCCAGATCGACGCGGCTGGTCTCGAGTTGACCGATATCGCGGTTCGCCGACCCACACTTGACGAGGTCTTCCTGACCCTCACCGGCCGTCCGGCCGAAGATGCCGACGAGGAGGCTGCATGAGTACGCAATCCATCATTGCCGAGGCCGGTCCCGTCGCCAGCGGGCGTGTCTCATCGGTCGCAACTGACCTGGAAATGGTCCATCGGGGCAGGATTCTCAGTGTCCTGAGCGATTCCTACATCCTGGCCCGGCGGAGCCTGATGCGGGTGCCGCGCCAGCCAGACTGGCTGATGGGTGTCACCATCATGCCGATCATGTTCCTGCTGCTGTTCCGCTACATCTTTGGCGGCACGGTGCAGGCCACCATGCCGGCGGGCGTGAGTGCAGTGAACTTCCTGGTCGCCGGTATCATCGTCCAGGGCCTTGTCTTCGGAACCCTGAACACGGCTCTCGGACTGGCCCAGGATGCCAAGGACGGCATCATGGATCGGTTTCGGGCGCTGCCGATGACGCGCTCGTCGGTGTTGCTTGGTCGCATCCTGGCCGACATGGCAATTGCAGCATTCACCACGACGATTACCATCCTGGTGGGTCTGGCGGTCGGCTTCCGCCCCACGGCCAATGCCTGGGAATGGCTGGCTGCGATTGGCCTGATGCTCTACCTGGCGTTCGTGCTGGCCTGGGTCGGGGCTGTGATCGGCCTCTGGCTGAAGACGATCGAAGCGGTCAACTCGATTGGCTTCGTCATCATCTTCCCGCTCACGTTCATTTCCAGCACCTTCGTCTCGCCCGAGTTCATGCCCTCGTGGCTGCGCGGGTTCGCCGAGAACCAGCCGTTCACCCTGGTGCTGGAGGGCGTTCGCTCCCTGTTGACCGGCTATCCGGAGGTCGGCAACAAGCCCTGGCTTGCAGTCCTCATCCTGACCGGCATGCTGGCAGTGGCCGCTCCCCTGGCCGTCTGGCTCTACGAACGCCGCTCGAAGGAATA
>CAZNQC010000057.1:3884-6198 GCA_964574825.1 uncultured Sphaerobacteraceae bacterium
TTCGGTACACTACACGCCGGAATGAACCTGACGACCTGACCTGTCCGGAGTGCTCCCATCAACGACCCCGCTTCGCCGATCCATCTTCAGACCTGGACCCCGCAGGGAGACGTGTTGCCCCGGCTTTCCCCGGTCCAGCAGCGCATCGTTGGCATCCTCGCGACCGCGTTTGCCGCCGCCGGGGAAGAACTCTTCCTGGTCGGTGGCGTGGTGCGCGACGTGGTGCTGAGTCACCGTCCCCCCGCCGATCTCGACCTCGCCACCTCAGCCGTGCCCGCGACGATCAAGCAGATCGCCACCACCTTCGAGCACGGTGGCACCTATGACATGGGCGAGAAGTTCGGCACCATCGGCATCGTCTTCCCCGGCGAAGGCAACGAGCCAATCCCGGTCGAAATCACCACCTATCGCAGCGAGGAATACGAACCTGGCAGCCGTCATCCCGCCGTCGCCTTCGGCACCTCGATTGCGGACGACCTCGCCCGGCGCGATGTCACCATCAACGCGATGGCCGTCAACGTCGTCGATGGAGCGCTCGTCGATCCCTTCTATGGGCAGGCCGACCTCCACATGGGCACCCTTCGGGCCGTCGGCGACCCCGACGAACGGTTCCGCGAAGATCCGCTCCGCCTGCTCCGCGTTGCCCGCTTCGTCTCCCAACTCGGATTCTCGATCGAGGCGGAAACGAAGGCGGCGATGATCCGCCAGGCCAGTGCCATCGAAACCATTAGCGCCGAGCGCATCCTGGCCGAGCTGACCCGCCTCCTGGTTGGCCCCTACGCCGACCACGGTCTCGATGCCCTGCTCGAAACCGGTCTCTTCGGCCGCGTGATGCCCGAACTCATCCCGCTGGAAGACACCGCCTGGGATCGCCCGGACGGCTACCGTGAAAAGGACCTCTGGGACCACACCAAGCGTGTCGTCATGCAGTCCCCACCGCGCCCAACCGTGCGCTGGGCCGCCCTGTTGCACGATGCCGCCAAGCCACTCACCCGTTCGGTCGATGCCCACGGCGAGGTCCATTTTTACGGTCACGAACGGCTCGGCGCCGACCTCTCCCGCAAGCTGCTGACTCGCCTCAAGGCCGATAAGGCAACCACCCAGACCGTCACCCGCCTGGTGGACCTCCACTTCCGCCCCGCCTCCTACGACGCGCAGACCTGGACCGACTCTGCCGTCCGCCGCCTGGCGCTCGAAGCCGATGGCGTGTTGACCGACCTGCTCGATCTCGCTGCTGCCGATGTCACCTCGGCCAAGGCCTGGAAACAGCAGGCCGCCGCGAACCGCGTGCAGGGATTGAAGGACCACGTCGCCCGCCTCGAAGCGGAGCAGGCCCTCACGGAACTGCAGAGCCCGCTCGACGGCAACCAGCTCATGCAGATGTTTGATCGCAAGCCGGGCAAGTGGATCGCCGTGGTCAAGGATCATCTCCGCGACCTGGTGATCGAAGGCGACCTGGCCCCCAATGATGTCGAAACTGCCACCCGTATCGCCCACGATCTCGTTGCCGCCATGGACGACTGAAAGGACACATCGATGACCGACGCCGGCACTACCGCCAAGGACCGCGTTCGCGCCCAGTACGGCTCCGTGGGCGATGCCTACGTGAAGAGTGCCGGCCACGCGACCGGCTCCGACCTCCAGCGCATGATCGAGGTTGCCCAACCGCAACCCACCGAACGATTGCTCGACGTCGCGACCGGTGGCGGCCACGTTGCCCGGGTCTTCGCCCCTCACGTGGCCGAGGTTGTCGCCTCCGACCTGACGCCGGAAATCCTCACCCACGCCGCGGCGTCCTTCGCCGAACAGGGGCTGACCAACATCACCACCGCGCTCGTCGACGCCGAGGAAATCCCCTTTCCGAACGCCTCATTCGACCTCGTCACCTGCCGGATCGCCCCTCACCACTTTCCGCACCCCGAGCGCTTCGTGCAGGAGGTAGCTCGTGTCCTTACGACCGGCGGCCGCTTCGTGCTGATCGACAGCACCGTCCCGGAGGGCGAGCAAGGTGCCTTCTTCAACCGCTTTGAACTGCTGCGCGACCCGTCCCACGTCCGCTCGTTGACCATCGCCGAGTGGGAGGGACTGATTGCCGATGCCGGTCTGGAACTCGACCTCTCCGAAACCTTCCACAAGCGCCACGATTTCGCCGACTGGACCGGCCGCTCCCGCATGACCGATGAGGACCGATCCACGCTGGAGCGGATGATGCTCGACGCCGATCCCGCCATCCGCGAGGAACACCGCGCCGAGATCACCGATGGCCGCCTCATCGCCTTCCAGGACACCAAGACCCTCTTCCTCGCCCACAAGC
>CAZNQC010000057.1:6298-17080 GCA_964574825.1 uncultured Sphaerobacteraceae bacterium
GGACCGGCTCCATGTCGGTCCTTTCGGGCAGGATCAACACATGATCACCGACCAGACCGAAGCATTCCGAGAGCGGCAGGCTGCGCTCAAGCAAACCTACCGCGACGATCCGGCCCAAGGACACCAAACCACCGTCGTCCACAGCGTCACCGGAGACGATCCCGTCCCCGGCAAGGTGGCAATCACCATCGACGGAGAATCCGGTGTCACCCTGGAAGTCGGCGCCCATCATTCCGTCGGTGGCGATCCAGAGTTGCCGTGCTCCGGCGACCTCTTCCTGGCCTCCTACGCCGCCTGTTACGAACTGACCCTGCGCCTCGTTGCCCAGGCCATGAACATCCCGCTCCGGAAGCTGGATCTTCGTATCGAAGGCGACTGGGACGCCCGCGGAACCCTGGCGCTCGATCGTGAGACACCGGTCGGCTATACCGCGATCCGCGTCAGTGTCCACGCGGAAACCGATGCTTCCGAAGAGCAGGTCGCCCGCCTCCTGAAGTCCGCCGAGCGCTACTGCGTGGTCGGTGCCACCCTCAAGCAGCCGCCCACCGTGCAGTTCAACACCCACATCACCACCTGAAGGATCACCACATCCCTCGTACGGGCGGACCTGCCGCCGTCAGGTCCGAATCTCTCCATGCATCAAGCAGGCGGCTGTTGTCCGCCCTGCCATCCTGACGGTTGCTCCTCCCGGAACCCTATCTATCGCTGGCCTCAACATCATCTTCATCCGCTGGCGGCAAATCATCGTCGTAATGGCCGTGCCAGATGTTCCGCAGCAACGGTGATGTCTCCAGCAACTCGGCCAGCGTCCCAACTGCAGCCACCCGACCCCCATCCATCACGATGATCTGGTCGGCCCGTTGCAGCGCCGGCCGCCGGTGGGAGACCACCAGCGAGGTCACGCCCTCCCGCTCGAACAACCGGTCCCACAGCAAGGCCTCGGTATCCACATCGAGGGCGCTGGAAACGTCATCCACCACATACAACTCGGCTGGCCGCACGAACATCCGCGCCGTCGCGCTCCGTTGAATCTGCCCACCGGAAAGCTTCACGCCCCGGTTGCCGATCAGCGTGTCCAACCCGTGATCGAGCGTCGGCACATCCTGCTCCAGCACCGCCGCGTGAATTGCTGCCGGCAGGTCCACCTCAGCCTCATCCAGCCCCAGCAGGATGTTGTCCCGCAGGGATTCTCCGAACAGGCGTGGGTTCTGCGGGGTGTATGCCGCAATTGGCGTCACGAAGAAGCGGTCGGGTGCTGTGACGATCTGACCGTTCCAGATGATCTCCCCGCGATCCTTCGGCAACAGGCCCAGCAGCGTCCGCGCCAGCGTCGTCTTGCCCGAGCCAATCCGCCCGGTCACCACGGTCATCGTGCCGCGCGGAACCGTGAACGACACATCGGCGATCCCGCGGCCGGTTTCCGGGAACGTGAAGCCCAGATTTTGTACCTCCAGGCGCTCCAACGCCCGATCGCCCAGTGGTTCCAGTGGTGGCAGGTCGGGCACCGGACCGGTCAGGTTTACCGGGTTGTGGGCAACCAATTCCGCAGCCGGGGCTCCGGGCATCAACTCACGCATCCGGTCGATCGAGACCCCAATCTGCCGCCACTGCGTGAGGTAATCGCCAATGAAGCCCGCCGCCACGGCCAGTCCGCCCAGGTAGGAAACGAACAGCGAGAAGTCACCCACGGTGAACTCACCATCGCGGAACTTGCTGGCCGCCAGCAACAGAATCACGCCGACGCCGATGTTGGCGATATTCGAGGCCGAGGCGTGCAGGAACTCGCTGAACACCTTGTCGTTCAGCGTTGCCGCCCGTCGCTGGTCGTTGACCTGCCGGAAGTACTGCACCACTTCCCGCTCGGTGCCGGTCGCCTTCACCGCCTGCACCGCCCCGAACATTTCGCCCAGCAGGCCGGTCACGTTGCCGATCGCCGCCTGGTTGGCCGAGCGGAACCTTGCCACCTTGCTTCCCGCCTGGGTGACCAATGCCACCACCGCCAGCAACGGGATGAAGACCCCCAGCGTCAGCACCGGATCGATCCGCCACAGGATGACGATCGCAATTGCCGTCATCAGGATTTGCCCGATCGGGTCGAACGTCCAGCAGAGGAACTTCGTGGCGGCCTGCACGTCGTCGCGGAAGCGCGACACGGCTTCACCGGCCGACACTGGCACCGCCCGTGCTCCCGGATGGCGCAGGATGTGCTGCAGCATGTTCCGGCGCAGGAGCGAACTGGCGACCACCCCCAGCATCGGCTCGGCCCAGACCCCCACCATGAAGGTGATCGAGCGGGCAACGCCAACGGCCATCAACAGCGCGAGGAAGGTCCAGGCGTTCGCCCCGGCGGACTGGCTGTCCGAGAGATCATCGAAAAAGCGTTGCATGATCAGGCCCGGCACCAGCGGTAGCAGGTACATGGAGAGCATGATGCCCAGTCCTGTCGCCAGGAGCAGGCCCGGGCTGTACGAGCCGAGTGCGCGAATGAGGCGAGCGGGATTCACGGCGTCACCTCCGTGGCGGGAACGAGGTCGTGGCCGGAGCGTAGCAGGGCCGCGAAGCGTGAGGCTGGGTCGGCGGCCAGCATGGCACGATCGCCAAACTCGGCCACTCGCCCATCGGCCATTACCAGCACCTCATCGGCGCGTTCGATCGTGGCCAGGCGGTGAGCGATGATGATGGCGGTCCGCCCGCGCAGCAGGGTGTCGATCGCCTGCTCCAGCCGGGCCTCGGTTACCGGGTCGAGCCGGGACGACGCCTCGTCCAGGATCACCACGTCCGGATCGCGCAGGAAGACCCGCGCCATCGCCAGGATTTGTGCTTCCCCGGCCGAGATTCCCCCACCACCGGCCGCCAGCATCGTGTCCAGGCCGTGCTCCAGCCCGGCGAACCAGTCGCCCAGCCCCAATTGCTCCAATGCCCGGATGATCTTCTGGTCGGGAATGCCGGGATCGAACAACGTCAGGTTCTGCCGCACCGTGGCGCGAAACAGCTGGACTTCCTGCGTTACCAGCGCGACCCGCTGCCGGAGGTCTGCCAGCGGCACGTCGCGCAGATCGACCTCACCCAGCCGGACCGACCCCTGCGTCGGATCGACGAAGCGCAGCAGCAACTTGGTGATGGTCGACTTGCCGGAACCGGTTCTCCCCACCACGCCCAGCACCCGCTCTGGCGCCAGGTGCACCGTCACGTCGCGCAGGGTCGGCTCGCCGTCCCCGTCGGCATAGGCGAAGGTGACGTGGTCCAGGTCGACACGCAATGGTCCAGGCGGCAGCGGGTGGCTGCCGGTGTCGGCAATCGCGCTCGTCTCTGCCTGCAGGTCCCGAATCCGGCTGATTGCGGCGTTGGCCTGCTGGAACTCGCGCAATTGCCGGGCGATCTCCTCCAGCGGGTTCGAGATGAGTTGGGTGTACTGGAAGATGACGAACACCGTTCCGACCGTGATCGCCCCCTGCTCGAACTTCCATGCGCCGATGCCGAGCGCGGCCACCATGCCCGCCACGCCGAGCAGGTTGGAGGTCGCCACCAGCCCCGAATTCAGCCGCATCGAGGCATCCATCGTGGTGTACACGGCTCGTTGGGCCTCATCCACCCGGCGCAGCGTGTAGGCGGTGGCACCCGCCGAGCGAATATCCTCGGTGCCGGAGATCCGCTCTTCCAGCACACCCATCAGTTCGGCCGTGGCCTGTCGCGACTTCACGAACCGGGCCGCCACGAACCGCCCGAAGCCGAGCATGGTGGCAACGAGCAGCACGGAGAAGATCGCCATGACCAGGCCGATCTGCCAGTCGATCCGGGTCAGCAGCACGATCACGCCGATCGCCAGCAACCCGTTGCCCAGCACCTGCAGGATGAAGCGGGAAAAGAAATTTCCGAGCAGGAAGACGTCGCCGTCGACTCGCTCGATCAGGTTGCCCGGCGAATGCTGGTTGTGGAACGTCATGTCCAGCGACAGCACGTGTTCGGCGAGGTCGGCGCGCATCTCGTTGGTCGCCGTCCAGCCGACATACTCTGCTGCCCAGGTTTCGGCCAGCCGAATCAGCTGGATCGCGATCGCGACCGTGATGTAGATCCCGGCAATGATCAGCAGGGTCCGCAGTGCCGTCCCATCCAGGGCATCGTCGATGAATCGCCGCAGGATCAGCGGCGACGCCAGCTGCAACCCAATGCTGGAGAGCACCAGCAGGGTCAGCAGCAGCACCCGGAGGCGTTGTGGTTTGAGGTAGGTGGACAGCAACGACCAGGTGTCGCGCGGATCCGTCCGCATGGACATGGGATTCCTGTGGGCTGGGGTGGAGTCGCGGCCGACCGGCAGACAGAAGGCGAAGGATAGCACGCGCCGTCAAACCGCGGCATGAACCCATGTATGCGGCCGAGCTAGCCGGGCACGTACCCCTGGAGCACCTCGGCCTCGCGGCGCAGCTGGTCGGCCGCGTCATGCCTGCCATGCGCAGCGTACTGGTCAGCAGCGCTGACGCGCTCCGCGATCTGCTCCCGCAGCAGGGCGTGAACGTCCTCGATGGTCAGCACGCGCCGGGCTGCTTCGGTGGAACCAACGCCTGCCTGCGCGCCAGCCACGGGACCGCTGGTCGTCATCACGTCGCCTCTTGGCACCTCGATTGCCTCGGCATTGTCGATCGCGGCAAGGGCCGTCCGCAGGGCGGAGACAACATCCGTCTGCCGTGCCTTCATTGCTGCGGTCAGGTCACGCCGCAGCAGGGCGCGAAGCTCCGGCAGGTTTGCGGGAGGTTGGTTTTCGGAAGCGTGATTCATGGGTGATGTTATCCGTATGTGGTTGGCCGAACCGATGTCCGGTAGGAGGTAAGGAGTATCTCTCATTCCTCCGGAGTCAGCGCGTTGATCAGCGCATGCGCTGGCGACCAATCACTGGGGTCGTGCTGGAACGCGCATTGCAACTTCAGCGGGTGTCTTTCTTCCTGCAATCAAGCATTTGGCGTGTGTTTTCGTCGCCTGGTGAAGAAGCTCCCATCGTAACCGTGAGCGAATACCCTGGTGGGATGGAAATGTACGGGTTCGGCTCCCGCGATGCCCGAACCCAGCTGGCCGAAGGAGATCAGCGGGAGTCTGGAGACCCTCACGAAGTGCCCCAGCCGACCTCCCTCAGACCGTTGAGCCTCCCGCGTTTGGTCGGTGTGTGAGCTTCCCCTCAGCTGGCAGCATCCATCATCGCGTTTGACCTGCACCCGGATGCATGGCGCACTCGGTTCCTGCTGGTTCGTCCATTCCGGGTGACCTTCGGCATCGCAGGAATCTGCCCACGCCACCATGCAGGCACTAGTTTCCGTTTCCTTTTCGCTGTACGTACGAGAAATCTCGCCGAATGTGGCGAGATTTCGCCTCCTCGATGCGTACGATAGGTATGGATCGGAAACGGATCCTCGTAGCGGGCGACTCCATGTCGCCCTGACGCCCAACATTCCATCCAGATGTCGCCCCGGCTCTCCCTGACCACCCACTCCAGATCGCCGCTCGCAACCACCATGAACGGAGGCTACGCATGCACCTGGCCACCCCAGGCCCGGCCAAATCTTCGGCACCTGACTCACGACTCGCCCGAATTACCGCGATTTATCGCGGAATTACCGCGGATCGGTCATCACTCGAAAAAGCCCATGGATCTGGGCAAAACGGATTTACCGAATTATCGAATTACCGCGCACATCTCCAGGCAGACGTATCCATCCGTTCCTCACGTCTTGGGGCATCCGGCAATGGATGAACGCTGGACGGCGCCATGTACGGGCCGACCTGCCGCGATTGAGCGCGAAATGACGCATGTGGCGACAAAGCGGCTGTCGTCGGCCCTGCCCAATGCCGCTCGCTCTTGCAAGATCATTCCGGGGCCAGCGCGACATCATTCCCCACCCGGCAGAGCAACCCGCCCACGATGATGACGACACCGAGCCCGGCAAACGTACCCGCCAGCGACCACTCGGCCAGTTCGCCCAGCACCACCCCACCGAACCCGATATAGACCGTCACCAGCGCATTGATCAGCGAAAGGGCAGTCGCCCGGGCATGGTCGGGCAGGTGGATGTTGTACAACCCGGCAAAAAGCGGTCCCGACAGATGGATCATTCCCCACTGGATGATGAAGAGCACCACCGCCAGCCACGCCAGTCCGTTGGCCGCCATCGCCAGGTAGAGCAATCCTGGCAGCACGGTCGAAACCAGCATCGCCCGGCCCGTTCCCAGCTTCACCGGCAGCCGCCAGGCCACCACCTGTGTGATCACCACCACCACGGATGCCAGGCTCAGCCCTACCCCCAGCCACAACCCGGGGACTCCGGTGATCAGGAAATACTCCTGGTAGAACACCAGCAGGTGCGCGCCAAAGGCGTTGGTCACAATGGCCAGCACCATGATCCGCCGTAACGGTGGACTGGACCGGATCGTCCGCCAGGCATCCTTCAGCAGGGCGCGGCTGTTTGCCCTGGGCCGGTCCTTCACCTGGGGAGCTTCCCGCAACCCGAACGACAGCGCCGCCGCCGTCGAAACCGCCAGCGCTCCCAGCACGATCGTGATCGTCATCCGGCCGAGGGTGAGATCGGCCGCGATGATTCCGCCGATGCTGTAGGCCACCACCGAACCGGTTTGGGTCGCCCCGCCCAGCAACCCCTTCGCCCGCTGCATCATCGAAAGCCGATCGCCCTCGGGCAGCGCATCGAACAGAAGAGCGTCCACCGAGCCGGAACTGAACGCGAACCCGGTCCCGGTGATCACCTGGATCGCGAGGAATGCCCAGTAGTCGCGGGCGAAAAGGAACAGGAACTCCCCACTGGCCAGCACGATCAGGGCGATCCGGTAACTCCAGACGTGCCCGAGCCGGTCGGCCAGCACCCCGGTCGGAATCTCCATCACCAGCATTGCCAGCATCAGCGCGGTCTGCAGTCCGGCGATTTCGGCCAGCGAGAGGTGCCGTTGCAACAGGTAGGGCGTCATGAACGGCACGAAGAAATAGAGTTGCCCGAAAAAGGCGATCAGCGCCAGCAGCCGGACCGTGCCAATTGAGAGCAGGGGATGACGGAGAAACACGGCAACCTCACGAGAGGGTGGGTGAGGCTTCGCCCGGGGCGTGTGGGCGGCACCGTTCCGTCAGGCGGGAGGGGGGCAGAAACACGAACACCGTGGGAAGCCCCACGGCGGATGAACCGGTCAGACCAGATTGAATGAAACGGGATCGTTGCCATCGTCGCCCGGTTCACGCGAACGATTGCAGCAACTGTTTCCCGGTGGTCAGGGTGGAGCTACGCGTATGTGCGCGTGCTGTCCGTGGCTCCCATGGTCTGCCATGTCCTTGTGCTATCCGGCGCGACCGCTTCGCCCCGTCTCGACGGCCCTCATTGTAGGCGGGGTCTCGTCCCGCCGCCAGTATCGGGTGCCACGACCCGTGCTCGTCCCGCGGCAGGCGGCTTCCCTTCCGCATTCACAATCCCGGATGGAACACCAACGGCGCATCGCTCGACTGGAGCGTGCGCCGTTGATGTACTCCGTGGCGACCGATTGGCTAATTGCACGCTAACCAACCGGTGCCCGCGGAATGGGAGGATCAGCCGCGCGGTCGTGGCATGCAACCGCGCGGCGGTCAGCGGTCTGACGCAAGATGGGATCAGCAACTGGTGAACTGCACGTCGAGCGAGTTGCTCCAGGTTTCGGCCCGAACATCAAGCGCGTGAACGAGCAGATCAGGGCAGGCACCTTGCCAGAGCATGGTGGATGAGGCATAGCCCTGGGCGGGGTCCTGCGAGCCGTACGGGCCAAAGATCTCCATAACCGGCAGGGATTCCGAGATCGTGCCTGCCGCGAAACCCTGAGCGGGGTCCTGGGATCCGTGTGATCCGTAGATGGTCGTTGTCAGGTAGGGGAGCGTGACATCGATGGTGCCAGACGAAGCGACTACCCAAACATCGATGGTTGGGCCGAGCCCCGCCAGGTCGTGGATGATGAGGCGAACAAGACCGTTGGGGGTGAATCCCGAGCCCGAAACCGACACGGTACCGAACGGGGAGGCCATGGCGACCGAGGAAAGAACGGGGCCCGCCGCAGGTTGTTGGGCAACGGCGGGCAACGTCCCAATGTGAAAACTCGCGAGGAGCAGGCAGCAGATGATGACCTGGGTGCGACGGATGAACGACATGGTGCAGTCCTTTCGTGGTCTATGCCGAACGTCGACAGCACCATCCTGCGCCCGCTGCGGGAACGGCACATCGGGGGGACCACCCAAATGCATGCTGCCAACGGAGTAGGTACTGGCACCTACGAGACGGGGCTTCGCGGAAAACTCTCAGCCCAGGTCGTGACGCACGGCCCAGGCGGCGGCACCCGCCCGGTTGGCAACCTCCAGCTTGCCAAGGATGCTGCGCACGTGGTTCTCCACGGTCCGTTCGCTGATGAACAGGGCATCGGCAATCGCCCGGTTCGAATCCCCTCGTGCCAGCAAGCGCAGCACCTCGCATTCGCGATCGGTGAGCTTTTGAACATGAATTGGTGGCACGGGGACCGTCACCAGGTGTCGGTCCAGTTCATCGATGATCTCGCTTACCAGATGCTGAGGTTGGGCTGGAAGAGCGGAGACCACCTGCAGGTATGCCTGTTCACCGGCGACTGCCCGGAACTCCGCCAACACCTGTTGACGCCACACAAGGATCCGATCGATTCCTTCCCCGGGCAGGTGCTCGTCGTCCTCGGTGAGGACGATCGATTGGCGAGTGGTGATCAATTCCCGGGCGAGGTCATGGTGTCCAGCATGCAGCGCGACGCGGATGAGGGGCAAATAGAAGGTTGAGAGTGTGAAATACGGTCCCAAACTGAGTTCGTACCGATTCATGTCCCGCAGCAGGTTAAGCGCCTGATGAAGGTCTCCTTCGTCAATGGCGATTTCCGCCATCAACTGCGCACCCATACTCAGGAAGAGCGGACTTCCCGCCAGTATCGCTTCCTCGTATCCGCGCCGGATGAGGGGTAGCGCCTGTTCCTGCTGGCCGCTCAATCGCAAGAGCCACCCTGTCTCCAGCAAGATGGAAGCACGTTGGTTGTGAGGTTGGCGACATTGGCTGGCGAGGTCGAGCCACCGAGCCACTTTCTCCTCGGCGTGCTCGATGGGAACAGTCAGGTCGCGACGGATACGGAACTCCAGGAACTCGGCCCACCAGGTGGTGTATGGGTCTCCATCACTGTTTGCCAGGTCCTTGAGCATGGCGAGGTCGCCCGGGATGGCAGCGTGTTTCGCCGTGCGAGCGCTGAGGAAGAGATTGCCAATCACGGCTTCCCGCACCGCTGCAGGTGGCAGATCTGCAGTGTGCTGGAGCGCAAGAGTGATCCAGCGATGTCCCTCGGCCATCCGGTCTCGCCAGGCCATCCGCTCGTTCAGGCAAGGAGAGGGCCAGTGGCGCCACAACGCACCCGCCAGGCGCACCCCATCTTCTCGATTCCCCTGTGAGAGTGAGTAGGCCATGGCTGCCCGGAAGTTGTCGGTTTCCAGGCAGACGGATTGCATGGCCAGCGGGAGGTCGGGGCCATCGTAGAGCGGCAGGGCATCTTCGGCAAACCTGGTGAAGAAGCGGGCGTGGGCCAACCGCATCTCATCGGCATGGCCCGCGATCTGCAATTGGTCGAAGGCATATTCGCGGACTGGATCCAGCAACCGGTAACGCATGACGGGAATCATGTCCGATGGGGCGGGTAGCACGAGGCTGCTGGCGATCAGGGACGATAGGTGATCCATCATCGTTGACGGCACGATATCCAGCACACTCGCTGCGGCATCGATCGTGAAGCCACCGCTGAACACGCTCAGGCCTTGCAGCACCTGTTGCTCGGGAGGGCCGAGCAGATCGTAACTCCAGGCGATGGTGTCGCGGAGCGTGCGCTGGCGGGCCGGGGCATCGCGCGGACCACCGGTCAGCAGGCTGAGTTGTGAGGTGAGCCGATTGCGCAGGTCGACGAGGCTGATCGACGGGGCGCGGGCTGCCGCAAGTTCGATCGCCAGCGGGATGCCTTCCAGACGTCTGCAGATCTGTTCGACCGTTGCGCCATCTTCCGGTCCGATCGATGCGCCATGGGCACGAGCCCGTTCGCGGAAGAGCTGGATCGCACTGCCAGGCGTGTCACTGGTGAGGGCGAGTGATGCGAGCGGAGCGACGTGCTCGCCGGAGAGATTGAGCGGCGTGCGGCTGGTCACCAGAATGGTCAGCAGGGGCCACGATCGCAGGAGGGCAGGGATCTGATCGGCAGCGTCCACCAGGTGTTCGAAATTGTCGAGCACCAGCAAGCAGGGCGCGGTTTGCAGATCGTGGCGAATGGAGTGATCGGCCAGGGTGCCATCGTCTTCGGTGTTGAGCTCACGGTCGATGAGGGAGTTGGCGGCATTGGCCTCATGGAGATGGGCGAGCGGGACGAACCAGATGCGTTGCCAGTCGTCGTTCATCCGGGCAATCAACTCGACTGCGAGGCGCGTCTTGCCGATTCCGCCGAAGCCAGTCACGGTCACCAATCGCACGTTCGGCGCCAACAACAGATCGCGCAGGCGTGCGATATCGTCCTCCCGCCCCAGAAAACTCGTCAGGTAGGAAGGCAAACCGCTGATCGGCGGTGTGGACCCGTTGGGAGCAGCAGGCAACACCTGGTCCATGGCAGGTATCCAATCACACGTTCCTGAGCCGATCATGCGCCGCCTACGATCAGGTGTCAACATAAGACCAAGGCAGGTAACTGTTCAGAGTTGAGGGTACGAAGATCGATATGTGCCCCAGCGGCCGTAGG
>CAZNQC010000058.1:0-9468 GCA_964574825.1 uncultured Sphaerobacteraceae bacterium
CGGTCCGTAAGCTAACCAAATGGCGTTTTGGTTAGCTTACGGTCTGGTGGGGCGATTGTGTTGCTGACCTCAGCCACCCATGAACACCGCGTTGTTACGCTCGTCAACACCAATAATCGTTACAAACAAACGTCCATTTCTCTGTGTAACGATCTAGATTCCTTATACCTGATTTACTGCCAGTTGCGGCTGTCGTCGCGGGGGAGACTGGTGGTTTTGCGAGCGGCAAGTTGGGCAGCCCGCACCAGCAGGAAAACGATGACGATCATGGTGATGAACGAGACGACCATGAACGTCCCCACACCCCGCCCGGCCCCAAGGATGAGGCAGACAATGAGCAGGAACGGGATGGCCATCAGTGGGCCAACCATCTTGCTCAGGTCGGGTTTGGGTTTGTCCTGCGGCCAGACCTGCCGGTTCCCGCCGGGGATCGACTGCCAGGACGGAGCCGACGGCACGCGCGAGGGATTGGTACCGGTGGACTGGTTCTGCTGAGCCATTGAGGCCCGGTTTGCGTTTCCGACCGGTGGTTGTGTGGTGCGCTGAGCCTGCGACCGGCCACGTTCGGCCGGTGATGGTCGCTGTGTGCGAGTGGTTGGTGGGGCGGTTGGTGGTGATGCGGCGGCGGACGTCGGCGTGGCACTCGCCGTGGGCGACCTGCCTGCAGGTGAATCGCTGGCGGTAGCTGATCCGGCTGATGATGTGGCATCCGCAGGGGATGATAGGGCGCCTGGTTGATCGATAACGTCCGGCTCGCCCTCACCAGGCTCAACAACCTCGACGGCTGCCCCCTCGATCACCGGTTTGTTCCCGGCAAAAACCACCTTGGCGCCGGCAAGTTCGGCGTTGACGGCGGCTTCGAACGATTCGCCGCCTTCCCGGGCCATGGCCGAAAGCTCGTCATCACCCGAGGCCATCGCGGCGAGGTCATCATCCCCATCGGCCATGGCTGCCAGATCATCGTCACCGGAAGCCATGGCGGCAAGGTCGTCTGCTTCGGGGGAGGGAAGCAACGGCTCGCGATGCAGCTCGGCCTGGGTTTCGTGATGGCTACGGCGGAGGGCATCGCCGATGGGGCTGATGCTGGTCGGCCGCAAGCCGGGCTGAGCGGTCGGGATCTCGGCTGGGAGCGTAGGCGCGGTGGGCACCGTGCTGGCCGGCGGCTCGACCGGTGATTCGGGCGTGACGATGCTGAGGGTCTCGCTGCCGGCAGTGGACTGGTAGGCCGCCAGGAGTACCCCGCAATGCGAGCAGGTGACGGCATCTGGCGCAACGCGCTCGCCGCAGTTGCCGCAAACCGGTCCGTTCGTCCCTGCTGTCACTCGTGTCCCCCTCGTGTCTTCAGTGTGGTCCATGACCACGGTCTCGCTATCTCCAACGCTGGCGGCGAGGAATTGGCTCCCCCGCAAATGTGGAGTACGGTGTCGTCACACGCGTCGTCTCCCCCGTTGGCTGGTGCTGGCTATCATATACACCACGATATTCGATGGGCCGTCCGGCAGGCAGGTTGGCCCGGTTTCTGCGGGCTGCCGCTTCCGCCAGTTCGTTCCAGTCCGGAGGTTCCCGCTTCGTGAGTACCCCACCCGGCGACCAGACCGACCGCGAGTCGATGCTGCGCCATGACGGCCGGCCGCTGATCTTCTGCGGCATGTGCGGGGCGCTGAACCCGGCCTCGAACCATTATTGTGCGGCCTGCGGGACCACCCTGGTGGATGCCTTCCACGCCACCGAGGGGTTGAGAGTCTACGAGCGCCCGGATTCGGCCTCGCGGCTGGTCGAAATCATTCCCTCCGGCACCGAACTGACGATGGTGGAGGAGAAGGACCCCCACGAGGATTTCGTGCGGGTGCGAATCCCCAACTCGAGCAAGCTGGGCTACATCCGCCTGCAGGAGGTGCAGGCGATGGGTGCGGCGCAACCACCGGGGGACTATCCGCCGGGCTTTGCCGCACCGGACATCAACACCAACGCTCGTGGCTGCGTCAGCCCGGTGGGGGCATTGGGGGCGATTGCCCTGGTGCTGGTGCTGATTGCCCTGCTGATCGTGGTGCTGGCGAAATCGGACACCTACGACCAGGGAACAATGCTGATTCTGGGCTGTTTCGGCCTGGGCCCGCTGCTGGTGGTGACGATTGCGATCTACCTCTATGCCAGTAGCCGCGATAGCCGGTTGCAGGCCGAGGAGGAGGATGCGCGGCTGGCCTACGACGAAGCTCAAGCAGCCCAGACGACGGCCGATACGCCCAACGACACGGAGAAGGAGTAACCGGTGGAAGTTTTGGGACGACTGGAAGGCAAGCAGGTGTACCTGTTGCACGGCCAGCCCTACACACGGGTGTTCTACAGCCATGCAGACGACGCGGAAACGGTGCTGCAATGCCAGCTGGCCGAGACCGAGTTCGACGGTGACCTGCAGGCAGGGGACCCGATTGTGATCACCTACCTGCTGAAGACGGTGCTGGAAATCCGCCGCGACACCTCCGCCTGATCAACCTTCGGCCTGGACACCAGGGGGCCAGGAACACCAGCGCCAGGAAACGGACGCAGCGAGTGCCCAGACCACCGCAATGGGGCAGTGGTCTGGGCACTCGCTCGTGGTACTGCCCGTGAGCTCCCGGCGCCGGTATCACTCAGCAGGTGGCGCCTTGGCCTGCGAATCTCGGTCGCGTTGCAAACTCGCCGTTTCCCACGCCTGATCTTCTGCGCTCAGCTTGGACGAGCGGAGGTCTTCGCGTTCCTGGGTATAGTCCCGCGGCACTCCCACCTCACTCCCCAAACTGGGCGACTGGCTCTGCGCCTGACTGCGACGCATGCGCGTCCAGATCATCGCCCCAACCACTGCCACCAGGATCACCATCACCAACAACCAAATCGACATGTTGCACATCCTTGAGCTTGAACCAACCGAAAACTGTCTGCGGTTGCGAGGCACCGGATCGAGTGTCCCAGTGACCGCATCTGGTTCCTGCCCTACGACCCGGGGGAAGTTCCCTTCGGATCGTGGAGCAGATAGGTGCGAGTGGAATCAGCGTCTGGTGTGCCGCAGGCCAAAGCCAGCGACCGTAGCAAGCGCGGCTCCCATCACGGTGACCAGCATCAAATCGGTGGTGCGGTCAGTTGATGGCGTGCCCGATCCCGTGTTGGCCAGGGCTGCCACGGTTGTGACCGCATCTGTCTGGGCAGCGTCATTGGCGAGATCTACCGCGGTCCCCTCACCGGCAGAGGTTGCTGTCGACGTTGCACCCGCTTCAGTGGCAGCCACCTGCGTTGAGGTCGCGGTCTCCGTGGCTGTCTGCGTTGAAGTGGCGGTTTCCGTGGCCGTCTGAGTTGAGGTCGCAATTTCCGATGCCGGGATCTCTGCCAGAACCAGGGTGATCGGGGTCGTAACGATGACCTGATCCAGTTCGGCCGTGATTGTCACGTCTGTTTCTGTCGAAACAGGAGTGGTGGACACCGGGAAGGCGACGCTGGTCTGTCCTTCCGGAACGACCACGCTGGAAGGCACCGTGGCGCCAGGATGGTCACTGATCAAGGTGACGGTCGTTCCGCCAGCCGGGGCTGGGCCAGACAGGGTCACGGTGCCCGTCGTCGAATCCCCACCCGTGACGGAAGGCGAATCCACCGTGACACTGACGAGTGTTGGTGAGTCCGGAGCGACAGACGGGATGATCGAGGGCACAACCGAGGGAGTAACCACCGGCGTGGTGGAGGGAGTGACCGATGGGGTCACCGACGGTGTGACGGATGGCGTCACCGACGGAGTCGTGGTCGGGGTCATGGACGGTGTGACCGATGGGGTTACCGACGGAGTGACCGACGGCGTAACTGAAGGAGTCACGGACGGCGTGACCGAAGGGGTGACCGACGGCTCTGGTGCCGTATCGCAGGCATCACCCACTCCGTTCCCATCAGCGTCCGCCTGATCCGGATTGGACACTGTCGGGCAGTTGTCATCCGCATCAGACACACCATCGTCGTCAGTGTCGACGCACATGCTGCGATCCGGATCAATCGCGATCCCTTCAAGACCCGTGGTGCTCCCACTCACAATCGCCCCGGTAAAGATCGCCGCTTCGAGATTCGCGCCGTCAAAGGTGGCGCCAGACAGGTCAGCGCAGGTGAAGTTGGCCCCGGTCAGATTGGCTCCGTTGAAGGTCACGCCTTGCGTGAGCGTGGCAAAGCTGAAGTCCGCCGTGACGAGACCAGCGCCATTGAACGTGACCCCGGTTACGGCAGTCACATCCTGGAAATTCGCTCCCGTGAGGATGGCCTCATTGAAGGCGACGGAATTGAGGGTATTGCCGCTGAAGTCCGATCCCGAGAGCGTCTGATTCCCGTCGTAGGCACAGGACATCAGCACGCCTCCTGCGTAGGTACAGCTCCCACCACCCTGCGCCACCAGCTCGGGAGAGATTGGCACGGGATCGACGGCAGGGATGGCGGCCAGGGCAAAGACGCCTTCGTCCTCCAGTGCCGCGGTCGTATCATCGATGTCGTCTGGCGGCAGCGGCACTTCCGCAGACGCCTCGATCGTCCCGTCGGTTGCGGGAATCTCGGCCGCCGGGTCTGTTGGCACCGTCGGTGTCACGTCGGTCGCGAGGTCCATTGTTGGCTGCATGACAGGGGTACCGTCAGGTGATGTCTGAAACGCAGATGCTGGGGTGGGTCGGGCGGCAAGGGCGAGGATGAGACCGAATATCAGGATCAGGTACAGCAGGACGGGCCGCTGATCGAGCGTGGGGAAGGAGCCCGTGCGAATGGGGGAAGGATGCCGGAGGTGCATGGAGGGACCCGCTTTCTGCCGGTAGGTGATCCTGGCACCCCATCCGGCGCACCAGTACAAAAGAAATATAACACATGTATTAGTACTATCGTTATATAATGACTGTTATACATCAGATGCACTATGTCGCTTGCATGATTCCGGGCAGGAATCGTACGCTGTCGGCATAAGGTTGTTCTGATGAGGAGTGAGCACAGCAAATGAAAACGATTCGTGCGCTACGAATGGAACAGGGGTGGACCCAGTATGAGTTGGCGCTCCGGGTCGGCGTGCAACCACAGGCCGTGTATCTCTGGGAAAGTGGTCGTCGCATGCCTGCCGTGCCACAGGTCCGAAAGCTTGGCCAGCTGTTCGGGATCTGCTCGGACGAGATCATTCTGGAAAAGGCGGAAAAGGACGCATCGGTACAAGCCAGGGAAGCCAGTTCAGAGGCATCATGACGTACCGGCGTTCGGCGTCAGCCCCAAACACGATCCCTGGCCATGCCCGAGCGGGGAAGCGAGGTCGCTGCATCACCTGTGAGTGAACGCACCCCTGGCAGACCGTGATGAATGCCGTGAGCCGCCCATCAACCGGGCCACCCTTTCGGAACACCACCGACACCTGCGCAAGGAATCGACCGACGGGATGATCAAAGTCCTGCCGACGGCACTCAATGAGATCGTCCACGGCAGGAGCGAGGTCGGCATGGATCCGGGTGATCTCGTCGGGACAACACACGATTGCCCCCGATTCTTCCTGGCGAATCAATGAATTATCGCGGAGCGAAATACTGCCCCTCGCTCCTTCACGTTGCCTCTGCGCTACTCATCGTGGCCAAGGGTGGGGGTGAAGCCAGTTGGAAATCGCTCGGCCCACGTAGCCCGGAGCAGGACGAAACCAACACACTCCGGGCGGCGGGAGAGCAGACCGAATCCCCGACGGCGGCGTTGCGGGGTGACCTCGTCAAAGCCGAGCTTGTGGGCCAGCCGCACCATCCCCTGGTTGCGGTTCCAGGTTCGCAATTCGAGATTTGGCAGGTCGAGATCGGCCCCGAACAGGTAATCAATCCACAGGCCAAGCGCCTCGTACCCCAGGCCGTATCCCCAGAGATCGGGGTTGTAGATGACGATGTTCAGACCCGGTGTTGTGGTCGTCTCCCCGCGCACGACCTCCCAGGTGACCTGCCCGAGCAACTCATCATCCTCGCGGGAGGCAATGCTCAACAACCGGCGCGGGACGGGATACGCTCCGGTGGTGACCAGCTGGCGGCGAGCCCGCAGAATCACCTCCCGCTCGGCCGGGTCGGGCAGGTCGGTGGACGGACCATCGAGCTCCTGCCAGCGGTGATCGGGTTCCAGCCAGTACCGCAACCCATCGAGATCGGCCGCCACGGGGTCACGCAGCACCACACGCAACCCATCGACCCGCACACCATCCGCCATCGTGTTGTCCTCTCACCAGATCTGTGGCCGCGTTCCTGCCGGGCATCCCCGGCACCGTCCTTGCCCGCTCCCTACCGCTCCGGGTAGATTGCCCAGCGGGGAACCGCCAGGAATTACCCCGCCCTGTACCCATCGACATGAAGGATAGCGGACACCATGGCCACCCCTCCCCCGCAACTGACCCCCGAGGACCTGCACCACCTGGCCCGATTGGCCGACCTGGAGATCGCGGCCGAACGCGAGGCTGCGGTGCTGGCCGAACTGAACGGCCAACTCGCCAACCTGCGCCTGATCGACGCCCTGCTCCCTCCCTCAGCCCCGGTTGCCGCCCAACCCTACGATCCCACTTTTCCGCCGATACACGTTGACGATGAGGTGGCCCGATGACCCTCGACCTTTCGACCATGACCCTGCTGGAGGCGATGGCAGGGCTCGATGCCAGGGAGTTCAGCGTCTTCGAGTTGACCCGGGAAACCCTGCTCCGCCTGCGAGCCACCGAACCGGAACTGCATGCCTGGGTGGAAACACTGGAAGACCTGGCGCTGCAGACCGCCCTCTATCAGGACCGCGCCCGGCCCACCACGAAGCACCGTGCGCCCCTCACCGGCCTGCCCATTGGCGTCAAGGACATCTTCGATGTGGCGGGCGTGCCGACCCGCTGCGGCTCGAACCTCTTCGCCGATGCCCCGCCCGCCGCCCGCGATGCCGAGGTCATCCACCGGTTGCGGCGAGACGGGGCCAACTTCATCGGCAAAACAGTCACCCAGGAGTTCGCAGCCGGCGTGGTCAGCGCCCCCTGCCGCAATCCGTGGGACCTTGACCGGATTCCGGGCGGGTCGTCTGGCGGATCGGCAGCCGCCGTTGCCATCGGGTCGTGCCTGGGTGCAATTGGCTCCGACACCGGCGGAAGCATTCGGATACCAGCAGCGGTCACCGGCACAGTGGGACTGAAGCCCACCTTCGGCCGCCTGCCGGTCAGCGGCATCTACCCGCTGGCGCAATCGCTGGACATTCCCGGGCCAATCACCCGTTCGGTGGCTGACGCCGTGCTGCTCTACCTCTCGATTGCCAATCGCACCGCCGAGATCGGGCAGATCGACACGATGCTGAAGCCGTTCGGAGATCTACCGCTGGCGGGGGTGCGGATCGGGGCACTGGGTGGTTTCTTCGTCGAGAATATCCAACCGGACGTGAAATCGGCTTACGAAACTGCCGTAACAACCTTGGCAGGGTTGGGGGCGGAGATTGTGCCGGTGGAATGGGACGAAGCACCCGTCGCCCGGGCGATTGCCGCAGTGATCAACCGGGTTGAATCGGGGTCGCTACATCACGACCACATCCGGTCAGACGAGGCCGGGCTGCTCGGTTCAGACGTGCGCGCCCGGTTCGAAGCCGGAGATCTGCTGCCGGCCAGCGCCTACCTGCGGGCGATGCAGGCGCGCGAGACGATTCGAACCTCGATCTCCACCCTCTGGGCCCGGCACCAGGTGGATGTGCTGGTCGCACCGGCCGTGGCGGCAACCGCCTCCTCGGCGGAGACGCTGATGGTGGACTTCCCGAACGGCACCGAAGGTGTCGGGACGGCCCTGACCCGATTGACGATGCCGTGGAATGCAACTGGCCAGCCGGTGATTTCGGTGCCCTGTGGCTTCGATCGGGAAGAGTTGCCGGTGGGATTGGCCTTCATCGGGAAGCCGGATGATGAGCTCGGCATCTGCCGGGTTGCGCATCAGTACGAGCAGGCCACGCAGTGGTTCCGGCGACTGGCCAACGCTTGACCGGGACGTGGCCGCCGGTGCTCTCCATGACCACGCAGCCGGAAACCCTCCTGACCGTTTCGCGGCGACGAGTCCCGTGGTGTAATTGCGACGCTGAACTGCCGTCGTATTGTCGTGAAGCTGGAAACACATCGTGGTTGTTGCCGAGACTGCTCCGCCGATTGCCCCCACCGACGCCCGCTGGGATACCGCAGCGATTGCGGCCCTCCAACGGCGGACGGTGTGGGTATTGGCATCGGCACAGGTGCTGGGTGGCATTGGCACCGGGGCCGTGGCGGCCGTGGGTGCATTGCTGGCGGCCGACCTGGCGACCGAGTCGCTGAGCGGTCTCTCATCCGCCGGCTCGGTGGTGGGATCGGCGCTGATCGCGATGCCGGTGGCGCGGGTCATGCAGGAAAAGGGGCGCCGCCCCGGTCTGCAACTGGCGTACCTGACCGGCATCATCGGCACCCTGATCGTGATCGTGGGCGCGCTGCTTCGCTTCTTCCCGCTGGCGCTGGTGGGGGTGATCCTGACCGGTGGCGGCATGGCGGCGGGGTTGCAACTCCGCTACACAGCCACCGACCTGGCGACACCCCAGCATCGGGGCCGGGCGCTGTCGACCGTGGTGTGGGCGACTACGGTGGGTTCCGTGCTGGGCCCGAACCTGGCTGATCCGATGGGAAGGTTCGCGGAAGCAATCGGCGTACCGGAACTGGCTGGCCCCTACATCCTCACGGGGGGCGTTTTCCTGGCGGCCGGGGTGCTGATCACCGTGCTGCTGCGACCGGATCCCCTGCTGGTGGCCCGCGAAGTCCGGATCGATGCCGGGGAACTGAACGCCGCCACCGCCCGGCAGCGGCGTCCGATCCGGCAGGTGTTCGCCCAGATTCGTTCGATTCCGGCCGCCCTGCTGGGATTGACCTCAGTGGTGGTGGGACACGCCGTGATGGTCTCGGTGATGTCGATGACGCCGGTGCACCTGCAGCACGACGGGGCATCGCTCCGGATCGTGGGTATCGTGATCAGCGCACACATCACCGGCATGTACGTGGCGTCGCCTCTGGTCGGCATCGGGGTCGATCGCTACGGGCGACGACCGATGATGCTGGTGGGGGCGATGATCCTGCTGCTGGCTTGCGCCTTCGCCGGCACCGCCACCGGCCACGAAACAGTGCAGCTCGGCATCGGGCTGACGCTGCTCGGCCTGGGTTGGAGTTGCACACTGATCGCGGGCTCGACGCTGTTGACCGAGTCGATTCCGATCGAGGACCGACCGGAAGCCCAGGGAACCACCGACCTGATGATGGGTGTCGCTGGGGCCTCGGCCGGGTTGCTCTCGGGGCTGGTGGTGGGGTTGGGCTCGTATGGCCTGCTGACGATCATCGCCAGCCTGGTGACGATTCCGCTCATCCTGTTCGTGTTGCGACCAGCCGCCCTTGCCCGCCTGGTGCGCCCTCTCTGAGGAGTTGGTGATGTCACCGCCGGAGGATGCGTGGATCAG
>CAZNQC010000058.1:9568-14545 GCA_964574825.1 uncultured Sphaerobacteraceae bacterium
CGCTTGGCTCTGTCCCATTCGAATTCATCGTTCAAGGACGTACTCCATTCTGTAGTACGTTTGGCATTTCGTCCACGCATGCTGCTGGAAATTTGACCAGCCTGATGGGCGAGCGGACTACCGGGAACCCGCGCTCAGGCATGCTCGGCTTCCCAGAGTTGGCGCTGGACCTGCAGATGGCCAACGTGCAGGGCGGTGTGGTCGAGCGCGTGCAGCAACACATCGGCAACCGTCCAGTCCCGCTCCTGGTAGCGCGGCTCCGTCGTCTGCCGCCCGAGATCCTCGTAGGTCAAGCCTTCCAGCAGGGCGTGCAGGCCGTGCAGCCAGCGTTCGTAGCGGGCACGAATTCCGGCCAGATCGCCGGTGGCCGAGAATTCCCCTTCACGCACGCGATTCGACGGCTCATCACCGACCGCGTGCAGGGTCATGAACTCTCCCGCCGAGACGACATGGATCAGGATGGCGGCGAAGGTGTTCATCTCGTGCCCGTCCTCGGTGGCCGCCGCCGGTTTCCAGGTGTTGAACTGGTCTGCCGGGATGCCATCGACGGTGGCGAAGAGGTCGTCGACCAGCGTGGTCATGTGCCGTTCGAGAGCATTACCAAATGCGTTCATGCGAATCTCCAGATTCATCATTGGACGTGATGTCGCGGCCAGTATCTAGCGTCAGGATATCGCCTGCCGCCTGCTGGTGGTGACGTGGTCCCGGGCCAGCCAGCGGTTGACGCACCTGGAATCCACGCCGACGATGCGGTGGCACCGTCCCCTTCCGCCGGACCCGATCGACGCAATCGGGTCCTCGCCGCACGAGGATTTCCTGCATGACCTCTCGCTTAACAGCCGACCGTTCGACCGCGACTCAGTGGTGGCAACATCCCTTCCGGATGTTCCAGACCAACCTGCGGGAAATCGACGCCGGGCTCGATGTGGAGCAGGTGCTGGATTTCATCGAGGACTATGGCGCCAACGCCTGGCTGATCAGTGTTGGCGGGATTCTCTCCAACTACCCAACCGACCTCCCGTTCCAGACGCGCAATCCCAACCTCGCACTCCGACCCTCGGGTGACCTGATCGGCGATGCCGTGCAGGCAGCAGCGAATCGCGGCATGCATGTGCTGGCGCGGATGGATTTCTCCAAGATCGATCATCGGCGCGCCGAGGAGCACCCTGACTGGTGCTTCGTCGACAACCAGGGCGAGCGGCAGGTGTACAACGGCCTGACCAGCGTCTGCCCCTCGGGCGACTACTACCAGCAGCACCTGTTCGCGATTGTCGATGAGGTGCTGGACCGGTATCCGGTGGATGGATTCTTCTTCAACTGGATGTCGTACAACGAGGTCGACTACTCGAAGGCATACCGGGGTGTCTGCCAGTGCCTGGCCTGTCACCGGGCCTTCGCGGCCTTCGCTCCGGACACACTCCTGCCCACCGGTCCGGATTCCCCCGGATACCAGACCTGGCGCACCTTCACCGCGACGATGTTGGACGACCTCACCGCCCGGGTGCGCGCCCACATCGCTGCCCGGCGTCCCGATGCCGCACTGATTCTCGGAGACCGGGCGGACATCGTCTTCCATGAAGCGAACAATGCCGTGGGGCGGCCACTCTGGCACCACCGCACCGCCCAGGCCGTGAGCGCGGCCAAAGCCCATCGGCCCGAGGTGCCGGTGTTGGTCAATTCGGTCGGGTTCGTGGATATGCCCTACCGGCTGGCCGGTGAGGAGCCACATCACTTCGGGCAATACCTGGTGCAGGCCATTTCGCGCGGAGCCAACCCCTCCACCTACATCATGGGAATCCCGCAGGTGATCGATTACGAGTGTCTGGACATCGGCCGCGAGATCACCCGCTTCCATCATGACCACCAGCGCGTTTACGATTATCTGGTATCTGACGCGAGGGTGGCATTGATCCAGCCTGGGTCACTGCGCCGAACTCCCGAGTCGTTCACGCAGGCCACAAGCGAGTTTCAGGGGCTGTACCTGGCCCTCCAGGAGCGGCACATTCCGTTCGATGTCCTGGCTGAAGACCGGCTGGCAGCGCGAGCTGAAGGGTCGCACGGACCTGGGCAGTACCGGGCAATCGTGCTGCCGGACGTGGGAGTGTTGGACGAGACTGTCGTGGCGGTACTCGACCAGTTCGTGACGGGCGGCGGGGTGGTCGTCACGACCGGATCATCCGGTTTCGATCACGATCGCCCACAATTGGCTGCCATGCCAGTGACACGGCGCCTGGCCAGCCACGAGACGGTGGAAGCGGTCCGCTCCCTGCATCTGAGGGTGGAGCAGGACGGCCGGACGCTGCCGGTCCCGGTGATCGGCGCCTTCCACATCGTCGAGCCACGATCTGACGCAGTCACCCACCTGCCGGCAATGTCCCGTGCACCATACGGGCCGCCGGAGAAGTGTCACGGTCACTTGCCCCTGTCGCACTCCGGTCTGCTGATCGGTTCTGACGATGGCGGAGGTGCGGTGGTCGTGATGCCGTGGACCGTGGGGCGCGGCTATCGCGAGGTTGGGCTGAGTGCCCACCGCGACCTGTTCGTGGATGCGCTGCTGGAGGCGGCTCCCGAGGTGGGGATTCCGGGATCGGGGTTGGACGAGGACTCACTGCCGGAGGCCATCGAAGTCGTGCTGGGGAGGTCTGCTGCCGGTCAGGTGATTCACTTGATCAACCGCAGCGGTGATGCCGATCAGCGATTTCGGCGACCGGTCACGATTCGGGGTGCGGTGCTGGGCGTCGATCCGGCCGCCACCCGGGTGCGGGCCCTGCGAGCCGGACGGGACCTGCCGATCGAACGCCAGAACGGGCAGGCAACTGTTCTCCTGCCCGACCTGGACCTGTTCGAGGTGCTCGTGGTTGAGACCGATCCGGCTGCCTGACCAGGATGGGCCGGACCATCATTGGAGATTCCGCAGGCTCAGCTCGCCGGGATTTCGCGGATCCAGGGCCGTTCATTGCCGATGGAGGTCGGCAGGCCGTGCCCATTCAACACCACCAGCGAATCCGGCAGGTCGAGCAGGCGACGCAGGGATCCATTCATGACCGCCTGGTCGGAGCCGGGAATGTCGGTGCGTCCGTGGCCCCCCGGGAAGAGGATGTCGCCGCCGAGGAAGACATCCTGGTCGGTGTTGACCAGCGCGATATGCCCGACATCGTGACCTGGCAGGTGCATCACGTCGAACGTGGTTTCACCGACGGTCACCGTGTCGCCATCGGCCAGCGTGGCATCGACGCTGCCCGCTTCGATCTCGATGGGCAGCCCGGTTCCCGGCTCCGCGATGCGGTCGACCACCAGTTCGTGCGCCCAAACCGGGACGCCGAAGGTGCGGGCAATGGCGGCCACGTCGCCGATGTGATCCCAATGACCGTGGGTGATCACCAGCGCCTTGACGTTGGCACCGTTGTCACGGGCTGCCTGGGCGATCAGGCTGAGACTTTCGGGCGGGGCATCGACCACGATCGCGTCGTTCGTCGCGTCGTCGATGACCAGGTAGGCGTTGGTTTCGAGCGGACCGGCCGGAATGCGGGTGATGCTGACACTCATGCAGGCTTCCCTATCGGTAAACGAGAATTCACTGCCCGGGAGCGTAGCATATGCCCCCAGCAGCCTTCTCCGTTCAACTCGCGTCGATGAAGCGGACTCGGTCGCCGGGTTTGAGCTGGCCGAGGGCGTCGAGATCGGCAGAGACGACAACGGCGATCTTGGGGTAGCCTCCGATGGTCGCCCGGCCGGGGAGGGCCACGATCGGCTGCCCCTCGCCGGTCACCTGGATCGCGCCGGTCACCATGCCCTCGGAGATGATGTCCGCCCCGCCCAAGGGCACGAGCACCGGTCCATCCAGTCGCATCCCCATCCGGTTCGATGACGGCGAAACCGTAAACGTCTCGTCGAGGAATGCTCGCCATGCTTCGTCGCTGAAGCGGTCGCGTTGCGGTCCCGGCATCACCCGAATGCCGGACCGGATCGAGGCCAGCTCACCAGGCACCCGCATCCCGTCGCCCCGCAGGGTGCCGGTCGCCAACCGGTCTCCGGCCCGCAGGGGTCGGCCCTCCAGCCCACCGAAACCAGCCGTGATGTCGGTGGACCGGCTGCCAAGTCGTTCCGGCACCTCGATCCCGCCCTGCAGGCAGAGGTAGGCCCGGGCTCCCCGGCGGGGAGGTTCGGCGGCGAACCGCAGATTGTCGCCAGGCTTCACGACCCGGACCGCCCCAACCGGAAGCGGAAGGTCGTTGAGCATTGCCCCGAAGTCGGCCCCGGTCAGAACCAACCGCCCCGGCCGCAGGAATCGAATGCGTGGACCGATCAGGGTCAGTTCCAGGCCAGCCGCATCGTCCGGATTTCCCAGCAACCGGTTTCCGGCAAGCAGGGCAGCCCGGTCGGCGGCGCCGCCAGGAGAAACTCCCATCTGCCCGAACCCGGGCCGACCAGGATCCTGCACGGTGTCCTGCAACCCGGGGGCCACGATTTCGAGCGCTGCGAGGTTCGGCCACTTTCGCGTTGAATCCTGCCGGGCAGTGGGCACAGGGAGGGGGAACTGGTCCGCCGAGACCGGTTCGAAGCGAACCCGGTCTCCGGCGCGGAGCAGGGATGGCGGTTCTCGTTCGGGGTCGAACAGGCGAACCGTGGTTTGGCCGATCAGGTTCCAGCCGCCCGGCGTCGGCAGGGAATAGATCCCGGTTTGGGCACCACCAATGCCAACCGAACCGGCTGGCACCCGGGTGCGCGGGGTCGTCCGGCGCGGGGTCGTCAACGCCGGTGGCAAGCCGATCAGGAAGGCGAAGCCTGGCGAAAAGCCGATTGCCCCCACCTGGTAGCTGGCCGCTGCATGGTGGGTAACGACCTCGGCCGGCGCAAGACCGGTGGCACGGGCAACATCGAGCAGGTCGGGGCCGCCTTCGCCGCCATACATCACCGGAATGACGACCTCCTCTCGCACGTCGTCCTCTCCCGCATGCCGTTCGAGGTCACGCCAGG
>CAZNQC010000058.1:14645-17065 GCA_964574825.1 uncultured Sphaerobacteraceae bacterium
TAGGCGGGAATCACGTCGAGAACGCCGGGTTCGGTGCGGCTCGCAATCCGTTCCGCCAGGGTCACGATGTGCTGGCTGAGGGTGGCATCGATCTGGTCACCAAAGCAGAAGAGCAGACCATGATCGGCCATGGGTGCAAACGTTACGAAATCATCGTCACCATGTGGACGGCGAATCCATCTCACTGGGAACGTCCGGGGCGCTCGATGACGATGCCTTCGGCCGCGAACCGACTGGTGACCGCTTCGGCAATCGCCACCGCCGAAGGGGTATCCGAATGGATGCAGATCGTATCGGCCTGCATCTCGATCGTCTCACCATCGATCGTCTCGATCACACCGTCACGCACGAGGCGCACCATGCGGTTGGCAATCTGGCTGAGGTCTTCGATCACGGCCCCCTGGCGGGAACGGGGTACCAGGGAACCATCGGCCAGGTAGGCCCGGTCGGCGAACGCCTCGCGAATCACGGTCAGGCCGGCGACTGCCCCTGCCTCGGCCAGTGCCGTGCCAGGGATCGCGAAAAAGAGGAGACCGGGATCGACTGCGGTGACGCCTTCGGCAATCGCGGTGGCCACAGCCGGATCGTGGACGGCCAGGTTGTAGAGCGCACCGTGGGCCTTGACGTGCTGGAGGCTGGTTCCTGCGGCCGTGCAAAACGCAGCCAGGGCACCGACCTGATAGATCACGTCGGCCCGGATTTCGGCCGGTGCGCACTGCATTGGGCGCCGGCCAAAGCCCAGCCGGTCGGGAAACCCGGGATGGGCACCAATCCCCACACCCGACGCGATGGCCCGGGCCACGGTGCGCTCCATCATCAGGGCGTCACCACCGTGGTACCCGCAGGCCACGTTGGCGCTGGAGATCAGTGGAAAGAGCGCATCATCGGCCCCGACGCGGAAGGGACCGAAGCCCTCCCCGAGGTCACTGTTCAGGTCGATCGTGGGTGTGTCGCTCGACATTCGCGTTCCTCAGGCCTTCGAATGGCGAAGGCCGGCGGCCTCGGCGGCTTCCGGGGTGCGGAAGAAGACATCGGCAATCGTCCGGTCGTAGGCCAGGCCACCCGGCGTATGGTAGATACCGGATCGCTCGTTGCCTTTCACCGGGTACCCTTCCGGCGCATCGTGGGTGCCATTGCCAGGCACGGAATCGGCCAGGTCTTCACCTTCGGCCATGGCCGGGGCTGGCGCATCGCCCGGTGTGGGTTCCGGAGCGGACGTGAGCGGCTGGGGCACCGGATTCGCGGCCGGAGGCGCCGGAGCCAGCACCTTGCGCGGACGAAGGGCCACGGCCACCGCCCCAAAGATGGTTCCCAGGGCAAACGCGCCCAGCATGGAACCAAAAATCAGCCGGCGGGAATCGTCGTTGCGCGACATGGAGCATCTCCCTGGCAATAATGCGGATTCACCAGCCAACAGCGACCGGAAATCGATTGCGATAATGGTAAACTTCCCGGTATCGCACGTCTGCCTGCCCAATCGTGCCGGCCAGACCTCCGTCCTCCCGGAAACCAGGTGTCCGTGCCCACCGTGGTCGCGGCCGGATCCAGCGGCTGACGTCTTCCTCCTACCTTCCCCCTCCTGTCGTTCCCAATGCGTTCGACTTCCATTGCCCCCGGAGCATCCCTGCACGCCCATGATCCAGCCCGAAACGCCCCCCACCGATCTTGCCATCACTCCACGCCCCATCTCGCGCCGCCAGCGCCCGGTCGGTCTCTACGACCTGACCTTCGGCCAGCTGGAAGAGCGGCTGGCCACGCTGGACACACCTGCCTGGCGCGCTCGCCAGGTCTATGACTGGGCGTACGACAAGAAGGTAACCGGCTGGGACGGCATGAAGAACCTGCCCACCGCCTTGCGTGCCACCCTCGCGGATTCGCTGCCGTTCGCCACCATGACTCCGGTCAAGGAACTGGTGACCGACAACGGCGACACCTACAAGATCCTCTACGAAACCTTCGACGGCCAGTTCGTGGAAACCGTGCTGATGCTCTATCCGGACCGTGCCACCGTCTGCGTCTCCTGCCAGGTGGGGTGTGCGGTGGGCTGTGCCTTCTGCGCCACCGGCCTGGGTGGGTTGATGCGCAATCTGACTGCCGGTGAAATCGTGCAGCAAACGGTGGACGCTGCCCGGAGGGCCGGGGAACTCGGTCGTTCACTGACCAACCTGGTGATGATGGGGATGGGCGAACCGCTGCAGAACTACGCCGACACCATGCGGTTCATCGAGATCATTCACGATCCGCGCGGGCTCAACTTCGGGGCCCGGAGGATCACCATCTCCACTTCCGGGATCGTGCCACGGATCGACGCCCTGGCCGAAGAACCGTTCCAGGTGAACCTGGCCGTGTCGCTCCACGCCCCCAACGACGAACTCCGCTCCAGCCTGGTACCGATCAACAAGCGCTATCCGATTGCCGAG
>CAZNQC010000059.1:0-9284 GCA_964574825.1 uncultured Sphaerobacteraceae bacterium
CCAGCCCGCTCCTGCACCGCCACCGACGCTCTTTACTCTTTACTCGTTTCTCTTTACTCACCTCCGCGGTAATTCGCGGTAATTCCACGCTAAATATGGCTCGGAAAGCCCATGGAATCAAGGAAACCACGATTTACCGAATTAAGGAATTACCGCGAATCGAGTTCACGAACACCCGGAGACAGACTCTTCCCGCCAGGGGGCGAGCCTGATATCCTCTGGCCACTTTGGTATCGCCAGCATGACTGAAAGGGACAGGACCATCATGGCCAACAGCCACTCGTTTCCCCGCTCCACCCCGGAGGCCGAAGGGATCTCATCCGCCGCCATCTCCCGCTTCGTCGATGCGCTGGCCGAACCAGGTCGCCCGCTGGAGGCTGTCCACAGCCTGATGCTGCTGCGCCACGGCAAGGTGGTCGCCGAGGGCTGGTGGGCACCATACAGTCCCGACACCAACCACATGATGTTCTCGGTCAGCAAGAGCTACTGTTCCACCGCCATCGGTATCGCCGTTGGCGAGGGCCTGCTTTCCGTCGAGGATCCGGTTCTCTCGTTTTTCCCGGACGCGGCTCCGGAAGCTCCGAGCGCCAACACCAGAGAGATGGTGCAGCAGTTCCTACCAGAACCGCTGGTAGTCAAGGGCTTCAATCACATGAGTACCACGACCTGATGGTCGAAGCCCGCCCCCTTGGCACTGCGGGTCGAAAGGCCATCGCGCTGGCCGGCAACGACCCAGCCGCAGTGGACACTGTCGCCGCGTCAGTCAACAGTCTCGGATTCGACCCTCTGCCGACACCCTCCTGCAACCCGGACACCCGGCATTCGGCGCAAATCTTCCTGCCCCGGACCTCCAGGCAGTCATCAACGCCGACGAACTCGGCACGGACTGACCTGTCCTCGCCTCTTGCGCATCTCGGCAGACTGGTGCTTCTTTGGGTACCAACTCTCCCGGTTGCCGCACGCTGAGAGGCTCCGCCTCCGCGCGGGGCCGAACCAATGGTACAATCGCGCGGATCACACGACAGTCCCGCATATCCGGAGCAACCGAAGCACGGCTCGCCGGGGATTGCCCGAGCGCAGAGCAAACGGAGCCAGCGGATGGTTGCGACACCACCCACCAGTAGCTGTGCTCCGCTACGGAGCCCTGAAAGGAGTCCTTGGATAAAATGCCAACCTGGCTGTCAGTTTTCGAGGATCCTGATCCTACCCCTGAGCGATCTGGCCCCGTGGGCGAAGGATGGCGGGTCACACTGTCGAGCGCCGACACTCTCAGGGACATCGAGCTTGGAGTTCCGTTTAGGACGAGTCCGATCTTCCCCGCAAGCAGCGACACATCCATCCCGGACATCACCCAGGGTACGCATTTTATCTATCTGCTCGCCTTTGACTCGGCGTTCCGAGTCCTTGCGAGGCTGCTCGACGCAGATTCCGAGAGCGTCTCTATAGGCCTGTTCTTCTCACTAGGGCTCGCCTCGGTCGTTTGCGTTAGCAGCGATCCCAACCTGATGACCGACATACCCACCCTAGCTGGGCAGCTCCCGAGGAGTAGCGAGGTTTGGCGGCTGGAGGACGGCCGAATTACGGACCTGCAGCACACCGTCCAAGAAGCGCAGGCGTGCGCGATAGAGCAGGTACGGCTCCCCGACTATCGCAACCTACCCCTCGTGCCCCGGATTACAGTGGATGAGTTTGTCGCCAGTATGGGTCTGCTGCTCCCGAAGGTCGCCATCCACATGCCGAGCGAACTAGATGCGTTCTCCCAACTCAACTCGGAAGTCCAAGACTTAGTGCGCGAAATGACGCACGCCGTGGCGCCGGGGGCGTCGGAGCCCCCCGAGACTCTGTCCCAATTCTCTGGGCAACGGTTGCTCAGCGATCCAGAAGAAGCTCATGTCATTCTGCACCAAGCGGCTGATCGCATCGATCAGATCAACACAGCATTGTCATATCTGCACACGCAGGCACTGTCGGGTGCCATCCCCGTGCTCGAGCGACGCAGCCTGATCAGGCGCCACTCTCTCCTGGGAATCGGTACATCGATTTTGGCCCTCACGCGAATCGCCAGATCGATCGAGTCCGCGTTCGCCCAGGGCGCGCTCGAGCAGTGGTTCAAGTTCTCCGCGGACAAGGCGGCACCCCTCAAAGACCTTGACGGGGTGAATTCCAGCGCACGCACGTGGGAGGGGGCGCCTCCCGGCTGGTGGAGAGGGTTGCACGAGCCTTGCCCATCTTACCTGAAGCTGCCCTACTTCAGCGGCCGCATGGGATTCCGGGAGACAGAGTACACCATCTCCGCTTCAATCCACGCACTGTCGGCTGGCTCCGGACCCGAGTGGAGCCTTCTGACCCTCACTCACGAGATGGTCCATGGACACGTTCGGAGCTTGCTCTCCAACATCTTTCAGGGAGATGTGAACGAACTACCGGTGAAGAAGCAACAGGAGTTGTATTCCCGGTTTGAGGCGCACATGGAGCAGCAGCCGGTCGCCCGAGAGTCACTTCTCGACTCGGTCAGGTTCGTGATCTTCACCTATTGCTGTCTGGCGGTAGACCATGGGTCGCTCACGCAGGATGTTGTCAACTACGACATGACACAATCTAGCGAGACAGATCTGGGTATGTACTTACTCAGCCAGGAGGATCTGTGGCGACAATGGGCTGAGGAAAAGAGAAACATAAACGAGATCATCGTCCATGTTCTTGATTTCCACTACTTCTACAACAGCAACATTCAGCGCTACCTCCAGCTTATCTGGCGATCCTGGGCAAGCCTGTCGGTGGTGACGAGCAATCTCCGGCAGTACATCTTGCGGAGCCTCCTCGTGAGCTCAGTAAATGGACGTGACATCGGGCTAAAGCAGAGGTTCGAACGCTCAATCACCGACGTTAGCGAGGCACTCGATCCACTGACTTCTCATGACTTCCCAGGTGTAGACACTGTCCGCACCGCTATCCATCTGCTGAACGACAGAGACTGGGTCGCCAGGCTCTTCTACCCGTTCGTGGCCAGTTGCTTGATTGTTGACTTGGCCGACAATGTACTGAAGTCCGACGACATCCTCGGCGCAATAAGGTCAGGGGACTCCCACTTTGACGTGAAGGACACCGAGGTTGCCCCGGAGGTGTCTCTTACTTACACAGTTCCTGAGGGTTTCGCGGACGACGAGATCCTCGCACCGGCAGCCTACTTAGCTGCCACCGCCGAACGGTGCCTTGAGACCGGGGACTGGGAACCGCACGAGGGCCACACGGCCCGCCTCTTTCTTGCGTGCTGCTCGCATATACGGGAAGGCCACCTAAGTGCCCGCTGACACACACGAACCCACTACGCTGCGTCCTATGGACCAACGATACTATCACTTTGTTGCGCTTAGAGAGACACGGCCCATAGAACTCTCGGACTACTGGCGCATGCTCGGGGAGGCGCTTCCGTGCAGCGCCCTACCGGGTCGCCACCAGATGGAACACCGGAAGTTCCGCCTGCATGGTGAGTTTGGTCGGAGGGTGTCCTCGGCGCAGGTCCAGGACGGCGGGCCCGAGGTCCCGCTGGTGTACGACCTGCTTGCCTGCCGAGCCACGCTGCCCCAATGGAACTGCTTGCTGCTGGGGTTCCCGTACTCCAGTCTAGGCGAGCAACTGGTCGACCAGTTATTGGAGCGGGCAGGGCTGCTTGAGTATGGTCGCTTCCTGCGCACTGACGTGCCCAAGTTGATCAGCGAGATGGAAGGTGTCAGGAGCGACGAATACTACGGCCTGGAGACTAAGATCGTTGGAGTTCAGGTAGTGGTGAAGAACGACACCTCTCTCACTGCGATCAGGCTGGGGGGGCAGAACCCACTGGGGGCGGAAATCTACAACTCGTTTCTCAAAGACCGGATCGGCGATGGCTCCTTCGAGCCAAACCGCTGTGTCCTGGCCTCCAGGCGAGAAGCGGACGAAAACGACACGATATTCGTTGAAGGCCGTCGGAGGACGATACAATCCAGGACCCACGTCGACACCCACGGCAACTTCCGCGTGTACGCGCAGATTGGGGGAGGGAACCTCACGATGCTGCCGCTCATCCTGGAGCGACTGCAGAAGTTGGAGTGTCTGCGAGATGGGAAGATGAATCCTCTGAAGCACCGGCAGGAGGAGTAGAATCGTGAGAACCCGACAGTATCTTGAGAAATATCTCTTCGAGGATCACGCTGTCCGCAAGCTTGCAGACAGCCTGTCGCAAGGCACTCTGGTACTGTTTCTGGGCGCCGGAACAACCATGGGTGCAGGCTTGCCGGACTGGGAGACGCTGATCACCGGCATGCATGATCGGGCCGAGGTTGATTCTAGACTGCCCGCCAAACCAACGGCGGACCAGCTTCAGGCCGCCGCAGATGCCCTGAGGCGTGACCACTTTGCGGGCGATGAGGTCGGATTCCGACAGTTGGTAAAGCACGCGCTTTACGGGGACATCTCCCTCTCTGAGGAGATCCTGAAGGATGCCACGATGATCGCGCTGGGCGCGCTGCTCACTGGCAGCAGGCGTGGCAGCGTACATCGCATAATCACGCTCAACTTTGACTGCGTGCTGGAATGGTATCTGACGCTGCACGGGATGGTGCCCAAGGTGGTCTCGAAGCTCCCGACGCTTGAGGGCAATGAAGATGTGCGCATCTACCATCCCCACGGCTTCCTACCGCACACGGACCTTCCAGGAAAACACAAGTCCAGTGATTTCCTGGTGCTGGACCTAAAGGAGGTTGACCTCAGGCTCGGTACCCCAGGGGAACCCTGGATGGAGCTAATCAGGCACGTCATGAGTTCCGGCATTTGCCTCTTTGTCGGTATGTCGGCGAAGACGTTCGCTGATCGCGCAATCTCGCCTCCGCTAAGTGCCGCAGCCGCTTCTGTCCACGATGATCGCCCGATTGGGTTCTGGATCATCGGACGTGGGACCCAAGATGAGCGCGAACAGCGCGAACAACACGAAACTCCTGAGCAGCGGGAGCAGCGGGAACAGGGGGAACAGCACCAAACCAGCGCAATGCTGGAGAAGGGTATAGTGCCTGTCTTCCTTCCCGACTACGACTGTGTCCCCGACTTTTTGCTCCGGATCTGCAGACAGGCCGCCGTGGCAGAGCGCCCTGGTCCGCGAACAATCAGAAGTCCGCGGACCAGACGAGCGCAGGGGCAAAGCCACGCAGAAAGGTAGGGACTTTGGCCAAGCCTTGACTGGCGGCCACAAACGTGGTCTAATACTCTCAGTTGATGCCGTGAATGCGTCGGGGCGGAGCTTGTCCAGAATGTATAGCGTTCCGTCGTGGATGAGAGTTGTCCCTGTGCGCAACCCACGGATGTGCACGCTATGAGACGACCAGTGCATTTGCGCGGTTGATCGACGGCTGTACAATGCCTTTCACGAGGTTCCAATGAGCGAAGAAATTAACTCCTATCGGGCCTATCGCGAGCTTGAGAGATGGCTGTATCGTGGCGCACCCGAAGAACCCATTTCGGCAGTAGGTGGCGAGACGCACAACCACGTATCGGACCGGCGCAACGGATTTGGCCATCCGGGCGGTGGACTCCCTCCCGACTGGCGGGCTCGTGCTACCAAGGTCGCAACCATCACTTACCATCACGACACCGGCGAAGTCGACTGTAGGCGCGAAGATCCGATCCTCAAGGGCTAGGGGAGTGCAACTAGCGCACCACACATTCCCGCGATCAACACCCGAGACTCAGGGCGTGCCCTCCGGGGCCATCTCCCGCTTCGTCGATGCGCTGGCCGAACCAGGTCGCCCGCTGGAGGCTGTCCACAGCCTGATGCTGCTGCGCCACGGCAAGGTGGTCGCCGAGGGCTGGTGGGCACCATACAGTCCCGACACCAACCACATGATGTTCTCGGTCAGCAAGAGCTACTGTTCCACCGCCATCGGTATCGCCGTTGGCGAGGGACTGCTCTCGGTCGACGATCCCGTGCTCTCCTTCTTCCCGGACGATGCACCCGCCAATCCCAGCGCCAACCTGCAGGCAATGCGGGTCAAGCACCTGCTGTCGATGAACACCGGTCACCACGAAGACACGACCGGGGCGGTGTTCGCCGCCAGCAACGACACCTGGGCGCGCACCTTCCTCTCGCTGCCAGTGGAGCACGAACCCGGCACCTGGTTCGTCTACAACACCGGCGCCACCTACATGCTTTCCGCCATCATCACCCGGCTGACGGGCCAGTCGCTCCTCGACTACCTGCGACCACGCCTGTTCGACCCACTTGGCATCGAGCATCCCACCTGGGACACCGATCCGGAGGGGATCAACATTGGCGGCAGCGGCCTCCACATCCGCACGGAGGACATCGCCCGGCTGGGCCAGCTCTACCTCCAGCAAGGCGAATGGAACGGCTCGCAGGTGCTGTCGCCAGCATGGGTAGCCGAAGCCACGACCGCCCACTCGGACAACAGCAACACCCAAACCAACCCCGACTGGACGGTTGGCTATGGGTACCAGTTCTGGCGCTCCCGGCACGATGCGTTCCGCGGCGATGGCGCCTTCGGCCAGTTCTGCCTGGTCCTGCCCGACCAGGATGCCGTCCTCGCCATCACCAGTGGTCTCCTGGACATGCAGGCCGTGCTTGACAAGGTCTGGGGCATCCTCCTGCCAGCGTTCACCTCCGATGCCCTGCCAGCCGACCAGGCAGCAGTGGATGCCCTGCAGGACAAACTCAATCACCTCGTTCTCCGGCAACCAACCGGAGAAGCCGTCACGGTGGATGCCGAAGCCTGGGCCGCACGCCGCTGGCAACTGTCCGAGAACCCACTTGGGCTAACCGCCATCACCCTGACCCCCCGCGGCGGCGAGATGGACATTCGTCTGGACGGCGTTGCCGGAGAGCAGGACCTGGTGGCCGGACATGGCACGTGGCAGGTGGGCACCATCCGGTTGCCAGATCCGCGCTCGGGCCTGATCGACCTCACCAAACAAGGCGGCGAGCCGGTTGCGGCCAGCGGTGCCTGGTCGACTCCGGATATCTATGAACTCTGGTTGGCCTTTACCAGCGGCGTCTACGGCCAGACCTGGCATTTCGACTTCAAGGGAAACCGCCTGGTGATCACGATCGAGCCAAATGTCTCCTGGGGCGAAGGATCCCCGATCACCATCGAAGGTCAGGTTTCGGCCTGAGCAGCCAACCCGGGAGGACGGATGCCCAACACCCTGGTAGCGGACTGGATCACTGGGTTGCGCACGGCAACGCATCCTGTCGTGTCCCCTGCGGGAGATCGAATCGCCTACCTCGTCTCCGGCGTCGACGGGACAACGCTCAAGGACACCCAGCACCTGATTCTGCTCGACCTGCAATCCGGCCGCGATCAGGCTCTCGCCACCCACCTCGAGTCGATCACCTCCCTGGCCTGGCATCCGGACGCCAACTCGATCTTGGTGGCGGGCACGGACCGCGCCACCAGCCAACCAGGCGTCTGGCAGGTCGATCCCGCGGATGACGCCTGCACCCTGGTGATGGCTACAGCAACCCCGGTGAGCGATCTGGTCGTGTCGCCCACCGGGCACCACCTGGCCTGGACCCGCCGCGTCACACCGGTCAGTGACCCGCTTGGCGATCCAGACCTCGAACCGGTGCGGGTGATTCGCCGGCCCGATTACAAGGAGGATGGAGTTGGGCTGCCCAACGAGTCCCATCTCCAGATCGAGCTGCTCGATACCCGGTCAAATGTGGTATCGCCGCTGACGGACGGTCCCTTCGACCATGCCGCGCTCTCTTTCTCACCCGATGGTGACTGGCTTGGTGCGATTGAACGAACCCGGATCGGCGTGGCATCTCGCCTGTGGGCCTACGATCTGGCGCGAAACGCCGCGCAGCACCTCACCGGCCACGATCGAGTGGTCCGCGCCTGGGCATGGGAACGTGCCGGAACCGGCGTCGTCCACATCAGCTCGTCTCACCCGGAAATCAATGGCGACCTCTTCCAGACTAACCTGCAGACCGGCATGGAACGTCAACTGACCAGCGAGTGGGATCCGTGCCTCGAATTCGACTCCGGGATACTCGCCTGGGCCGATGAAACGTCGCTGGTCATCGGAGGGTTCGAGCAGGGCCGAAGTGCAATCTGGGTGGTTGACGGCTCGACCGGGACCATCATCCAAACCTGGCGCGAAGACACGATGGACCACGACCTGGCGGTGGCACCTGGCCGTCGGCAGGTCATCCGGTGTCGCAACGCCGCCACGGCAACCGGGGAACTCGTCGCGATCGACCTTGACGATGGCGCGGAGCGACCACTCACCTCCATCAACGCCAACCTGCTCCAAATCCATCCGCCAGCCACAATTGAAGAGTGCGTCGCCAACGATTCCGGGCAGCCTGTGCCGTACCTGCTGAAACGGCCTGTCGATTTCGACCCAGGGCGTTCCTACCCGGTCGTCTTCGAACTGCATGGCGGTCCCCATTTCCTGCGTGGGTTCGCCATTGAGGTGTCCAATCAACTCCTCGTCGAACACGGCTACCTGGTCGTCTGCCCCAATCCTCGCGGGTCGGTCTCCTGGTCCCGCGAATACGCCGAGGGCGTATGGGGCGATTGGGGCGGTGGCGACTGGCAGGACATCCTCACCGTCGTCGACGAAGTGGCGTCACTTCCATACGTCGATGCAGCGCGGATCGGCGTCTATGGGTACTCCTATGGCGGATACCTGACATCCTGGGCAATCGGCCAGACCGATCGGTTCCAGGCGGCAGTGATTGGCGCCCCGCTCACCAACCTCGTGTCCCGCCTCGGAACCGCCGACATTGGCTACGTGGCTCCCCAGCAGGAATACATGGGCGACCTGCCAGGGATTCGGGAACGGTTGCTCCAGCAATCACCAGCCTGGCACATGCATCAAGCCACGACACCCACGCTCATCCTGCATCCGGAAGCAGACCAGCGCTGCCCAATCGAACAAAGCGAGCAACTCTTCGAGGGCCTCCTGCGAGCTGGCGTCACCACCGAGTTCGTGCGCTATCCCGGACAATCACACGGCATGCCCTGGAACGGACCCGCCGCCTACCGGATCGACTACTACACCAGAATGCTCGGCTGGTTTGGACACTACCTCCGGCCCGCCTGAGAGGCTTTCCTCCGGTCCGGCAATTGATGCAGGTCGAGCATCCAGCCACCAGCGGTCCGGACTATACTCCCAGCAATGAACACGACCATATTCCCAGCTTCCGCCATGACACGACAGGACGATTGACCGGTGAGCAGCGAGACCGCCCCACCTTCCCCGCGTCCGCCCGGGGAATCGAAGCAGCC
>CAZNQC010000059.1:9384-16919 GCA_964574825.1 uncultured Sphaerobacteraceae bacterium
AAGCTGGCTCTGGCCCTGTTCGTCACCTTCGTGATTTCAATCATGATGGCGCTCGAACCGACGCTGGGAACCAGATTCCTCCGGCGATTCCTCTCACCTGACCGCAGCGAGCGGCTGGAGTCCATCACCGCCAACATCGACCACCGGATCGGGTATTGGGTGCGGGGGCAGGTCCTGATCGCCCTGACCTTCGGCACGCTCTTCGGGCTGGGGTTGGGCGCCATCGGCATTCCCTACGCGCTGACGCTGGGTGTGACCGCCGCCGTGCTGGAAGTGGTGCCGTACCTGGGTGGCGCGGTGACCGTGGTGCTGGCCACCCTGATGGGGCTCACCATCGGTGTTCCGCATGCCATTGCAGTCATCGTGCTGTATGTGGTGCTGGTCAATGTGGAATCCCACGTGCTGGCACCACTCCTGATGGGCAAGTCGGTCGGGCTCCCTTCGGTCGTGGTCCTGGGCTCGTTGTTCGTCGGACTCGAGATGAAAGGGCTCCCCGGTGTGATCCTGGCCGTGCCAACCGTGCTTGTGATCACCACCGTGATCGATGCCTTCTGGCCGTCTCCCGACCGCGACGAGAAGACCCACACGCCCAACAGGATCGAGCGCTGGATCAACCGCCTCCTCCACCGCCAAACAACCTGACATCCTGTGCGAATGGATGATCCCCACCCAGACGTCGCCGCTCCAGTAGACCAGCCTTGGCCAGATGCAGGTGAAGCAATCGCCATGCAAAAATCGGGCCACCGAAGGAGCGGTTCAGGCGGCAGTCACCACCCGCCGCCTGACTCCGCGAGTTGAAGGCCTACACTACACTGTCCGTCCAAACACCTGGGGGACGACACGTGAGGGGGTCCAGACAGATGCCATCGATGCAATCGATCGTTGCGATCGCGAAGGGTGCGGCGAAACGATTCAGCACCAACGACATGACCACACATGCCGCAGCCCTCTCCTATGCCACCCTGTTCGCCATCTTCCCGTTCCTGCTCTTCCTGGTCGCCTTGCTGGGAACCTTGAACATCCCGCAATTCTTCGACTGGCTGCTCGAACAGGCCGAATCTGCCATGCCAGCCGAAGCCTTCGGCCTGTTCAGCGACGCCATTACCCAGATTCAGGGACAAGCACGGGGAGGCGTCCTCTCGTTCGGCATTGTCGCCGCCATTTGGGGAGCGGCCTCCGGCGTGAGGTCACTTACGAACTCGCTCAATGTCGCCTTCGAAGTCGAGGAAACACGGGCGCTGTGGAAGCGTTATGCCCTGTCGATTGGCTACACAGTGGGTCTGGCAATACTCTTCATCGCCAGCGCTGCCCTCATGTTGCTGGGGCCGGAATACATGGAGCGGCTGGCAAATGCGGCTGGTTGGAGTTCCGCCTTCGTCACTGGCTGGAACCTGCTTCGCTGGCCAGTCCTGGCTCTGCTGCTGGCGACAGCCATCGGCCTCGTCTACCGGCAACTGCCAAACACCGAGCTAACCATGCGGGCCATCGTGCCGGGGGCCGTGGTGGCAGTCGTCGGCTGGTTGATCGCCTCGGCCGGATTCAGCTTCTACGTCAATAGTTTCGCCAATTATTCGGCAACCTATGGCAGCCTGGGCAGCATGATCGTGCTTTTGCTGTTCTTCTATCTCTCCAGCCTGATCATTCTCTTCGGTGCCGAGGTCAATGCTGAAGTCCGCCGCCGCCGCGCCCATCGCGAACCACCAACGGCGATTCCGAGCCAGGATCCACAGGAGCAGGCGATCGGACATTGACGTCTGCTCAAAACGGCAGCAATCCGGGAGCCGAAGCCGGTTCGGTCCGGCCATCGGATCCATCGTTCGCGAGCACCATGTCCCACAGGTGGAAATCCTGTGCTATGTTCCCCGATGGTGCCGAACGTGTCGGCGCCCTCACACCAACCACCGGGAACCATTGTGGACATTGCGTTGCTCATTGGAATTGGACTAGCCGCGTTGGTGGCCGCCACCCTCGGCTCGATGCTTGGCCTGGGCGGAGGGGTGTTTCTCGTCCCGATCCTGACCCTGTTCTTCGACATCGATCCACACGTGGCCGTCGGCGCCAGCGCCATCTGCGTCGTCTCCAACTCGGTCGTTGGGTCGACCACGCACATCCAGAGCGGGTTCACCAATCTGCGCCTGGCCATGGTCCTGCAGGTGACAACCGCCCTCGGCGCCATCGTCGGTGCGCTGATCGCCCTGCGAGTTGATGCAAAAGTCATCAGCATCGTGCTGGGTGTCGTGCTGCTCTATTCCGCCGGCACCATGTTGCGCCAGCGCCGGGTTACCCCTCCGCCGGTGCCAGCAGACGCACCAGACCCGTGGCGACTCCGTACCACCTTCGTCGATCCGGCCAATGGGGTGGCCATGGCCTATTTGCCTCAACGGCTGGAGACCGGCATGGTCGTCAGTGGTGGGGCGGGCGTGATCTCGGGCATGACCGGCATTGGCGGTGGCGCCATTCAGGTGCCCCTGATGAACCTGCTGATGAAAGTGCCCGTGAAGGCGGCGGCCGGCACGAGTGCGTTCATGGTGGGACTCACGGCGGTGGCGACCTCGGCCGTCTTCTTCGCCCATGACGAGATCGATCCGTCCGTGGTGGTGCCAGCCATGGCGGGGATTTTCCTGGGAGCTCGGCTGGGGTCACAGATTACGCGCCGCCTGCCAACACAACGCCTGATCCTGGTATTCGTGGCCGTGCTGGCCTACCTCGGAGCCTCAATGGTGTTGAAGGCCTTCGGGATCGGGTTCTAGGGGAACAGCATGAGCGACAGCAACATTACCTTCGATCGCGAAACAACCCTGCGTCAGCGGGCGGGCCGCACCCTGCACATCGGCTTCCTGGTGGCAGTGGTCCTGATCGCCGCCGGAGTGGTGCTCTCGGCCATCCAGGGCAAGGCGTTTCCCGACACGTTGGGCACACCGGTGGATGTGTTCCGGGGGGTACGGGACGGTGAAGCGGCCAGCATCATCGGCCTGGGCATCCTGGCGATGATCCTGACGCCATTTGCCACGACCGCTGCGATCGGGTGGTCATTCCTGCAGGAGGGCGATCGTCGCTATGCGGCCGTCAGCGGTTGTGTGCTGATCATTCTGCTGGTCTCGATGTTGGTGGCATCGCTGTAGGTAACAGGCACAACCCACTCATGGGTCGCGCCGGTGCCGCTACTCGTGGTACACCGGCGGCTTCACCACCATCCGTCCGGCGTCCGGCTCGATGTCGAGGACGTAGGTGGGGTGGTTGGGAACCAGCATCTCGGCGCCGTCAACGGTGGTAATCACCAGGACGTCATTGGCCCCGGTTTCCATCAGGTCAGTCACATCCCCAATGACATCACCGTCCGGATTCTCCACCCGGAGGCCGATCAGCTGGAAGAGGAAGTACTCGCCTTCCGCCAGAGGAGCGGCGTCGGTGCCGCGAATGCGAACCTTGAGGCCGCCCAGCTTCTTGCCGTCTTCCGGATTGTCGGTTCCTTCGAGCAGGATCAGCCCCTGGTCGCCGTGGAACCGGAACCCACGGACGGTGGTTGGCTCATCGCTTTCCCCGAGAAACACCTCCCGGATGGTCGGTAGGTGCTCGGGGTGATCGGTGAGGAACTTGAGCTTTAGTTCGCCATGGACACCGTGGGTTCCGCCAATGACACCCACCGTGAGCTTGATCCCGGCGAGATCGGTGCCAGGAGTCGGACCCGGCGTATCGATGAGGGCGCGTGGCCCGCGTCGCTGCCGTGGGCTCTGCGTGCGCGGCGCACGGCGGCCGGGGCGGGAACGCCGGACACCGGCTGGTGCTTGCGCATCAGCCGGTGTCGCGTCGGAATCTGGTGCTGGTGACGATGGGGATGAGGTCATGAAGAGGAATGGCCTAGCTCTCGATATCGAGGCTCACCCGGAGGTGATGCCGTGAACCGGCGATGAGGAGCACGGTTCGAATGGCCTTCGCGATGCGTCCACCCCGACCGATGACCTTGCCGAGATCATCTTCCGGCAGGCGGAGCTCGATGTGCACCGACGAGCCACGACGCTCGGCCGTGACTTCGGCCTGCTCGGGATCGTCCACCAGGTGCCCGACCAGGAAGACCACCAACTCCCGCAACGACTCGACAACCTCGTCGGCGCCTTCGGTCTCGCTTACAGACCCGGATTCCAGATCGACGTCATCGACCGTGTCGCGCTCGTCAACCATGGGCTCAGGAGGCGTCCGCCGCGGCGGCTTCCGGCGCAGGAATGACACCGGCGCGCTTCAGCAGGCCTTCGACGGTTTCGGTTGGCTGGGCGCCAACGCTCAGCCAGTACTGGGCGCGTTCGGCGTTGACCTTGACCGTGGCGGGTTCGGTCAGCGGATCGTAGTGACCGAGAATTTCGATGAAGCGACCATCGCGCGGGGAGCTGTGCTCGGCGGCGACGATACGGTAGCTGGGGCGCTTCTTGGCGCCGGTGCGGCGAAGACGAAGCTTGATCACGGAGTTCTCCTGCAGGGAACGCGACACGCGGCCCTGGATGGTGGCGAGTGGGTGGCGTGCGAAAGGAATCCAGGTCCCGATCAGCCGGGATGGCAGTTCGAAGGTATCCAGCAGATCGAGGGCACTACTCCTCTGATCCGGTCGTCCGCAATTACGACAGGGTCATTCGCTTGCCTGGCGATGACCCGGTGGACACATCCGGGATCTCCACTCGTAGCGGGAGCCAACGGCCCCACGTTACGCGCACAGAACCATGACCCCCCGAAGGCGGCCAAGAGTCTTGCGGATGATAGCACAATGGCCGGGGGACGAACCAAAATCGCCCACCGGCCATATAGACAAAGTGCTGGGTTGCTTTCGAGCCTAGTCGGCGTCCATGGACTGGGATGCAGGGAAGGTGGTGGAAGTCGGGAGGATCGTTTCGCAGGAGCTTTCACCACAGCAGGCACCGACGACGGCGGTGGTCAGTGTGGCGGAGAACCCGAGCTTGCGTGCCCGATCCACGATTTGCGACGGCTGCTGCCGCTCAACAAGCGCCTCGGCAATGACCAAACTGGGGCGAAGGGCGCTGATCGTGGACTTTGAAGGCATGGTCATGGAAGGTCGAATTCCTCTCTAGAATTGACACAAACGGATATATGGCATGCACGATTGCATCTCGCGCATATGTGGATTGGGTGTTGCAAGCGAAGGTAAACAACCCCCTGTCACCTTCGACGTTCGCTGATTCCAATGGTAGCGCTGACCATGCGTTCTGGCAAGCCTCTTGCAGAGATTAGCAGGGGTGAACATGTACGTACGCCAAATGTTGCTCTGCCAGGAGGCCGCTTGACCTTATCCTGTTCTGATCAATTGTTGACTATCAATTATCCGGCATCGGCCGAAAGCAGTGTTGCCTCGCGCGGCAGGAAGCGGGACATGTACTCGCGGAAATCCGCCAGTTCGGCCCCGACGCGTGCCTCGTCCCAACCGAGACCATCCCGGGCAGCCGCCGCCACGCCCGCAAGACTCTCGAACCCAGCGTCGGCCGCATAGCCAAACATGCCCCGGCGCATGATGACATCGGTGAGCGTCGTGGCGAATTCCTGCTCGAAGGCAAACGGCACGATGGCGGCGATCGCTCCGGCGCGGGGACTGATGACTGCCTGCAGCTCCGGGCGGTCGGATGCCAGGTCGACAATGCTGATGGCACGGGTGCCGTAGACCCGAAGCAGGTAGCTCGCGCTCTGTTCGGAGAGCCACTCGGGCCGGTTGCGATGAAAATCGCGACTGAACACGCCCAGATTGCCCGGTGCCCCTGGAAGCGGGACCTCTGCTGTGGTGGATGGTGGCAGGTCGCGCCCGAGGACTTCGCCGACAGCATCCACCGTTTGCTCGCTCAGGTTGCGGAACGTCGTCAACTTGCCGCCAACGATGGAGAGCAGGCCGTGAATGGCGGGGGCATGGTCGTGAATGATGTGGCGGCGGGTGATGCCGCTTTCCTTGCCTTCCGTGCTCGGCAACGGGCGCAGGCCAGCGTAGGCGTAGCAGACGGACTCGCGGGTGAGTCCACATTCCGGAATCGCGATGGTGGTTTCGCTGAGGAGGTACTCGATTTCGTCCTCGGTGGGAACCACGCGATCGAGGTCCCCCTGATAGCGGTCGTCGGTGGTGCCGATCAGGTAAAGGCCGTTCCAGGGAATGATGAAGTACGGGCGGCCGTCGCTCTTCGCCTCGATGTACATGGCGTCAGCCGGGGCGCCCGGGAACGGTTCGACGATGATGTGTGTGCCCTTGGTGACCCCAAGCAGCGGGGGGGTGCCTGCGCCTTCGACACCGGCGTCGCGCAGCACGTCGTCCACCCAGGGACCGGCCACGTTGACGACAGCTGCACCGCGAGCGGAGAACTCCTCGCCAGTGGCGGTGTCGCGCCACTGCACGCCGCGCACGACACCAGCTTCGAGGGTGAGGTCGAAGACGTCGGCACCCAGGCGGACCTCGGCGCCGTTGATGACCGCATCGAGGACATTTTCGACCGACAGCCGCTCGGGGAACTCAACCTGGGCGTCGTAGTAACGGGCCGCAGCCTTGAGGCCCGTTCGGTTCAGGCCAGGCTCGTGATCGAGGGCAGCGTCTCCGCCATACATCCGGTGGCGCGGCAGGGACTTGTTCCAGGACAGGACATCGTAGGAGACCATGCCGGCCCGGATCATCCACGGGCCACGCTTGTGATAGTCGTAGATGGGGAGGGTGAGCGGGAGCGGGCGGACGAGGTGCGGCGCAATACGCAGCAGGGTTTCGCGTTCCTGGAGGGATTCGTAGACGAGCGGAACTTCACCGTGCTCCAGGTAGCGCAGACCACCGTGGATGAGGCGGCTGGACCAGCTGGTGGTGCCGGCGGCGATATCGGTCTTGTCCAGCAGGAGGACCCGCAGACCGCGCCGGGCGGCATCCCGGGCAATGCCGGAGCCGTTGATACCAGCCCCCACCACGATCAGATCGAACGAGCCCTCAACGCCTGTTGCTGCCGACACCGGACTTCCCTTCTGCATTGCCCTGGGGGCGGAGATGGCCTCCCCACTCTCTTCAGCAATTGTAGGCGGTCAATTGACCTGCACAAATTTCCGCGACCAAATGTGCACCTGAGAGGCGACTGCCGTGTCGGCCCCGGGGGTGGTGATGACCGTCAGCCGCTTTCAAACGTTGGACCACGGGATCCTGCGGCGACTCAGAGTGAACGGCAATAGACAGGGCGGATGGATTCGACGTCGCTCATCACAAGCTGCTGCCTGCACCATTCATGGCGAGTTGAGAGCCTCACCGGCGGAAGGTCCGCCCGTACGTCGTGGGCGGGAAGTTGCCCATTGCCGGACGCCCTGAGTCGCAGGGGTGCTCGGTCGACACCGGAACACACCACCACGGCCCGCCAGGGGGATCAGCGGGGGACCTCCGCTCTACTCCCAGCGTTGACGCTCCTCCGGTTTCGGGCCTCCTTCGGGCACTCCGATCGTATGGGAACGCACTGCGGTAATTCTTTAATTCGGCAATTCCCAGTTTCGTTGATTCCATGGGCTGTTTGAGCCGGATTTAGCGTGGAATT
>CAZNQC010000060.1:0-1678 GCA_964574825.1 uncultured Sphaerobacteraceae bacterium
TTCCCATGTTTACATCACGACAGCCGTGCTATAGTGTACGTACACAGCGATCAGTCGCTGCCGGTGACGTGGGGCAACGTCACCACGCTCCCGTGCCGAGCGGCACGGAGGCCCGAGCAGCCGGTGATACCGGCGCCGGGTGAACCCGGACTCCCGGTCGTCAGTTTCCCGATGCGGCAGGCCCATCCGCAACGGAGGTCATCACGATGGCATTCGATTCCCGATCCGGTGGGCACTCTCCCCGTTCCACACCACCCGCCATGCTCCCCACCGCGCCCCGCCCATCGGCGGCCGAGTGGAGCGCCTTGCGGGAAGATGGCATCCAGTGGGAGGGCCAGGTCCTGCTGGCTGGCATGGGCATGGATCTGCCCACTCTCCTGGTCCTCACCTCCACTCGCTTCGTGCTGGTGACGAACGGCGCGATCGCGCTGGAAGCACCCCGCACCTGGCTGCGCCCCGAGCCCAAGTTGCTCACCGGGGGCACGGTGGGGATTTCGCTGACCCCCCACGACCGGGCCAGCCGCCCGGGCGAGACCGACAAGCTGGCGATCAAGGTGCGGTCGGGCCGGGCCGATGCTGCCCGCCTGGTCTCCGCGATCACGGGCCGGATCATTTCGCCCCGGGAAGAGCGCAGCATCGAGGTCGAACGCGAACCAGGTGCCTGGAAACCGGCGGTGGGCGCCGCCACACCGATGGCGCTGCCACCCCTCCCGGATTTCGATGACGATCCGGTGCTGGCGAGGGCCAATCGCGCCTGGCCGCCGATCGAGCAGGAGGGGGTTCCCCAATCGCGCTCATCGCGGAGCCAACGCGACCAGGATGCTCAGACCACCATCTCCAACTGGGTGGCGAATCATGCCGAATCCGATGATTCCACGGCCCGGCCGGCAACACATCGCAATCAAACCTGGCCAGCCCAGCCGGCAGGACCGCTGGAGACCCGGCGCCAGTTCAATCGGGGGCTCGTCTGGGGTCTGCGTTCGCTGATCCTGGCGCTCCTGGTCGGCACGGGGGTGTACTTCGCGCAGGACCGGCTGCCTGGCGATTTCACCTTCCGCCTGCCGGCCGCGCTGGAGGATCGCTTCGGCCTGAACGATGATCCGGATCCAACCGACGTCAGCCAGGTTCCTGTTGGCCAGTTGGGTTCCGATGGGCAGAACCCCGTGGAACCCACCGCCACCACGCCGTCCGAAGATGGCACCAGTGGGGCTCCCAATGGGGACACGATCGCCACCGAGGACTCCGAAAATGGAGTTGGTGGCAATCAAGGCGAGATCACGACGGTCGATCCGGGTATTGGCACCTACGCCGACGACGAGGAACAGCCTGTCGACGCGGGCACCGAAGACACGACCAACGGCACGACAGATGAGCCCGAGGACATTGCCGACGGCGACGATGATGTACCCGTCGACGAACCGGCATCGGATGACACGGCTGACACGGCTGACACCGGATCGAACGAGGTGACCGTGGGGAATGGCGATCCCACCGAGCCGGAAGTCACGGAGGAACCGGTCGTAACGGAGGCACCTGCGACAGAAGCTCCCGCCACGGAAGAACCGGCGACGGAAGCTCCCGTGACCGAAGAACCAGTGGAGACCGAATCCCCGGTGACGGAGGAACCAGCAACCGAAGCACCTGTCACCGAAGAGCCAGTTGAAACTGAAGTTCCGGC
>CAZNQC010000060.1:1778-10809 GCA_964574825.1 uncultured Sphaerobacteraceae bacterium
GAAGTACCGGGTCGCGATGATTCGACGCCGACTGAAGCGGTCGAAACTCCCGCAGAGGAGACTGCCACGCCGGAAGCCACGCTCGAATCGCAGCCAGCCAGCGTGAACCCGGACATTCCTCCAGCCCAGGAAGTCACCAGCGGGGCATTCCGCTACGCCATCACCGGAGCCTCGCGCGGTGAAACCATCGAGGCCCTGCCCAACCTGGCGCCGGTAGAAACAGGCGAATGGGTGGTGCTTTCGCTCACCGGCCAGAACACGGCTGACAGCGAGCAGGTCTTCGACATGAGCCAGTTCCGGCTCTACGCCGATGGACAGGAAGTGCTGCTCGATGTCGGCAATGGCTGGGTGAGCGGCCTGCTCGGCCAAACACCGGCCTATGGCAACACCGATGCGATTCTCTGGGCCGGAGGCGAAGGACACGACTTCACCCTGACCTTCCTGGCGCCGCGGGGCGTCGAGTCATTGGTGCTGGTGGCCGGGGACCAGACAATCGATCTCTCAACCTCGCTGACCACGACCGGGCTTGGCTCTTCCGCCACCGAGGCGACCCAGCCGGCACCGGAAGCGATCGAAGCGACGGTGGTTGGTGTGATCGACGCCGAGACGATCGTGATCGAGGTCGATGGCATCCGCCAGACCGTGCGCTACCTGGGAGTCGATGTTCCGTCTGGCGACGATTGCTTCGCCGAAGGGGCTGTCGCGGCCAACCGGGCACTTGTGGAAGGCCAGACGGTCCGGATCGAGCGCCAGGCGACCGATATCGACGCCCGCGGCAACTGGGTGCGCGATGTGTGGGTGCCGACTGCGGATGATGGGTGGACGCTCGTCTCCGAAGCCCTCGTCCGCGAAGGCGCCGCCGAGGCCGCGATCAGCCAGCCGAACACGCGGTTCGCCGCCTGGCTGCAAGGTTCGCAGGCTGCCGCCGAAAGCGAAGGGCTCGGCATCTGGGGCTCGTGCGATAGCGACGTGGTGGCGGTGACGAATTTGCCGCTCGCCCTGCGCCCAGGACTTTCAGTCCAGCGCTGAGACAGATCACAATCCAGGCATGTGCAGGAAGGATTCGGCCGCTGGGAGCCGAATCCTTCCTGCGTTTCCAATCGATCACGTCGCATCCAGGACACCGGCCACCTGCAGATATTCAAGCTACAGTGGAAACTCAGGAGCATCTGCAGCCGACCAGGCTCGACGGTGCTGCTGGTCAATGGCGTGACGCTGCATGCCGGCGCAGGGCTGCCGGGTGATTGTGGAAACCGACCAGTTCCGGGTAGCATCACCCCTGCTGGGCGGTCGCAGCAGCGCGACCTGCATCCACTTCCTCACCAGGAGCCACCACCACACCATGAATGGCATCGGCATCTTCAGCGGCACCGCCCATCCGGCCCTGGCCGCAGAAATCTGCGCAGAGATGGAACTTCCTCTCTACACCACCAACATCACCCGCTTCAGCAACGACTGCCTGCAGGTGCAACTCCAGGCCAATTGCCGCGAGCAGGACGTCTTCATCATCCAGCCGCTCTGCCCGCCGGTGCAGGAGCACGTGATGGAACTGATGCTGATGCTCGACGCGGCGCGGGGGGCCTCGGCGGCCCGGATCACGGCCGTGATTCCACACTACGCCTACGCCCGCTCGGACAAGAAGGACGCCCCTCGCATCTCGATCGGCGGGCGGCTCGTCGCCGACCTGCTCACCACAGCCGGAGCGGACCGGGTGCTGACGATGGCCCTTCATGCTCCGCAGGTGCACGGCTTCTTCTCGGTGCCGGTCGACCACCTGAACGCCCTTGGCGTGCTGGCCTCCCACTTCCGCCAGCAGGACCTCACCAACACCATCGTCGTCTCGCCGGACCTCGGTAACGCCAAGAACGCCACCCAGTTCGCCCGCTCACTCGGGCTATCGGTAGCGGCTGGATCGAAACAGCGGCTGGCGGACGACCAGGTGGTGATCGATGCCATCGTGGGGGATGTCCGGGGGAAGAACGTCATCATCCTCGACGACGAAATCGCCACGGGCGGCTCGATTCTGGAACTGCTCTCCAAGCTGAAGGAACTCGACGTGCAGCGCGTCTCGCTGGCCTGCACGCACGGGCTCTTCACCGGCAAGGCGATCGAACGGCTCGACTCCTGCGGCCTGCACGAGATCGTGACCACCAACACGGTGCCGATTGCCGAAGAAAAGCGCCTGCCGAACATGGTGGTGCTCTCGATTGCCCCGCTGATGGGCGAGGCGATTCACCGGATTCACCACGGCGAATCGGTGTCCAGCCTCTTCGCCCACGGCCTGTAGCTCCAACGAAGGATCCCCATGTCTGACCCAGGAAGTCATCACTTTGCCAGCGCCGTACTGGAGATTCTCGACGAGACGTTCGACACCCATCACGGCTACTACCTGGACAAGGGTGACGGGTTGTTCGTCACGCTGGGCGAGATCTCCGCCGCGGAAGCGTCGAAGCCCGTTTCAGCCACCTGCGCGTCGATTGCGGCGCAGGTCCATCACACGACCTACTACCTCGACGTGCTGCGCCAGGACCTTGACCCGAACCACGTCATGCCCAAGGTCGACTGGGATAGTTCGTGGGACGTGCCTCCGGTGGATGACGAGGAATGGGCGGCCCTGATCGAACGGATGCGAGTTGCTGCAGAGCAGACGATAGCCGCGATTCGGGCAACGACGGAGTGGACAGAGGATTCGGCCGGGGCGGCAGTCGTGATGACAGTCCACACCGCCTACCACCTTGGCCAGATTCGCCAATCACTTTGCACGATCGACCTTTGTCCGGACCCAGCCACCAACTGACCCGACCTCCAGCGTCTATCCCTTGACCGAGCCGGCGGTGAGGCCGGCAACGATGTGGCGCTCGGCGACAAGGTAAAAGGCCACGGCTGGGACCAGGGCCAGCGTCACGTAGGCCAGCACCCGCGCCCAGTCGGTCAGATATTGGCCCTGGAACTGCTGCACGCCCAATGGCAGCGTGTAGTTGCGCTCGCTGTTCAGCACCACCAGTGGCAGGAAGAAGTTGTTCCACGACCCGACCATCGCGATCACGGCGACGGCAGCGAGGGCAGGCCGCACCAGGGGCAGCAGGATCCGGAGCAGGAATTCAAGGGGCGTCGCACCATCGACGTAAGCGGCGTCCTCAAGGTCCTGCGGCACCGCCACGAAGAACGATCGCAACAACAGGATGTTGAACGGCAGGCTGAACGCCACCTGCGGCATGATCACGCCCCACAACGAGTCGACCATGCCCAGCGACCGCAGCAACAGGTAAAGCGGCAGGATCGCGACCGGCAGCGGAAAGAGCAAGCCCAGCACGAAGAAGTTGAAGAGCGCCTCCCGGCCTCGAAAGCGCATCCGGGCAAAGACGAATGCCGCCGAACTGGACAGAGAGAGGGCGATCGCCGTCGTCAGCAGCATGATCACGACACTGTTGAAGACTTTTCGCCAGAACGGCCCGCTGGCGATGATGTCGGTGTAGTTGCTGAAGATGAACGGATCGGGCCAGCCGATCGGCTGAGCCTGGAGGTCCTGGTTGGTGCGGAACCCACCCACCACAGCCACGACCAGCGGCACCAGCACGATCGCGGCGACGATGACCAGCAACACGTAGCGCATCGCGTTACCCAGCGACCGCCGGGTGGTGGACGGTCGTTCGTCGTCGACACTGGCGAGGTTTGCATCGAGCGGAGCAGCCATCAGGTCAGCGCTCCTTCCAGGTCACGCCGCATCACGAAGCGTTGGTAGAGGATCGAGAAGACGAAGCAGATGGCGAAGATCACCAGCGAGACGGCGGCACCGTAGCCCAGCTGGAAACGGGTGAAGCCAGCCGTATACATGTAGGTCGCCATGGTGTTGCTGGCGTCGACCGGACCACCTTTGGTCATGATCCAGATCAGGTCGAAGAACTGCAGCGAGCCAAGCACCGAAAAGAAGACCGAGACGCGAATCGTCGGTCCCAGCAGCGGCAGGGTGATGTCGCGCAGGACCTGCCCACCGGATGCGCCGTCGACGCGGGCAGCGTCTTCCAGTTCCGATGGAATCCCCTGCAGCCCGGCCAGGTAGAGGATCATGTGGAAGCCGAAGAACTTCCAGGTGATCACGGCGAAGATCGCGTAGAGCACGGTGTCGGTGTCAGCCAGCAGGGCGACCGGTTCGAAGCCGGGAATGAGGCCTCCGGCCACCCAGTTCAGCAGCCCGTTCTGCGGACGGAAAATGAAGACCCAGACAACCCCGGTGATCACTTCCGAAAGCACGTAGGGCAGGAAGAAGATCGTGCGGAACGCCGCCCGGCCGGGAATGCTGTCCCGAATCAGCAAGGCGATGGCGAGCGCAATTGGCAACTGGATGACGAGCGAGAGCACCACCAGCGTCAGGTTATGCCGGATCGCCATCTGGAAGACCGTATCGGAGAGAATCCGCTCGAAGTTCTTCCAGCCGATGAAGTCCTCCATCGGCCCGAGCCCGTTCCAGGCGTAGAGACTGAACCAGACGGCCCGGACCATCGGATAGAGCACGAACAACACGTAGACGACGATTGCCGGCGACAGGAACGCGGCGATCGTCAATCTGTTGCGTAGCCGGTCACCCTGAATTCGTCGCCTGGTCGAGGTTGGCGTGCTTTGCACCTCGAACACCGATTGCATGGCCGGTTTCCCCCTGCCCCCTCAGTGAGCGGTGGTGAGGAGCGGGAGCACCACATCCCGCTTCTCACCGCGCCACACCGTTCAGGATCCAGATTCAGCGGCGAACGACGCCTCAATTGCCTGGGCCACGGATTCCGGTGTGGCCGATCCGGCAATCAGGGCCTGGACCTGGTCGTTGACCACCCCACCCACCGCAGGCGGCAGGAACTGGTCGTAGTAGAGCTGGAAGTAGTTGGCTGCACCGAGCGCGTCCATCACCGGCAACAGGTTTTCGTCGGTGACGGCCGGAATCGCCTCGGTGACGGTTGGGGGCACCGCGAATCCAGCGGCAGCCCAGGCCGTCTGGGTTTCCGGGCTGGTCAGGAACCGCACGAAGTCGACCGCCGCGTCCGGGGCGTTGATCCCAAGCGCGAAGCCATCCCCGCCGCCCAGCACATCGGTGGGATCGCCGGCGCCGCCTTCAACGACCGGGAAGGCGAACCAACCGAGATCGGCCCGGAGCGCTTCAGGGTCTTCGGCCAGACCGTCGAGCTGGCCAGGGAACCAATGCCCCATCAGCGACATCGCGCCGTCGCCGGAGGCGAAGGTCGCGGCCGAGTCGGGATAGGTCGTGCCCAGGGAGCCATCCTGGAACGGGTCGAGATTGACGAGCTCGACCAGGTCGGCACCGGCTTTCACGAAGGGTTCGTCGGCGAACGATCCCTCCCGGCTGTAGGCAGCATCGAAGGCTGCCTTGCCGCCATTGCGGATCGCGAGGTAGACCCAGTAGAAGTGGGCCGGCCACTTGTCGCCGCCGCCAAGGCTGATGGGAGTCAGGCCGGCGGCTTCGAGTTGCTCGACCGTGGCCAGGAACTCCGCCCAGGTGGTCGGCACCGCTTCGATTCCGGCTTCCTCGAATTGCGACTTGCGATACCAGAAGCCGACCATGCCGAGCCGCCAGGGCACGCCATAGTTGCTGCCATCGTGGGCGTAGAGGTCGAGTCCGGCCTGACCGAACGAGTCACCCCAGCCATCGGCCGCCAGGTCAGCGGTGAGGTCCCGCACCAACCCGGCATCGGCGTACTGCTGGAGGACGCCACCACCCCAACTCTGGAAGATGTCGGGCGGCTCGCCAGACTGCATCACGGTGGTCAAGCGGGTCTTGAACGCCTCGTTTTCCTGCACCGTGATCTCGATCTGCACGTCAGGATTGGCGGCCATGTAGTCATCGGCGGCCTGCTGCATGAGGGCCGCTTCGTCTTCGTTGGTGGTGATGTGCCACCAGTTGATCACGGTTTTGTCCTGGGCGACTGCCCCGGACACGCGGAGGCCAGTCGCGGCGGCGACGGCAAAAGCAGAGGTCCCGGCAACGAGTTGACGACGAGTAGGTTTCATCGACGATTCACTCCTTTGCGGATCGGTGCACGTCGCACCGGCGTGGACTCTTCCTTCGATGCTTTGGGGCACACCTCCTCGGTTGGGGACGGGTAGTGGGGGCACGATGCCCGTTGAGCCGGCGACAGATCCGCTCGGCTACGTCAGGCAAGAGCCCGGCAGGATTCACGGACGATCAGCTCGGTTGGCAGCTCGATTCGCTGCGGGGGAAGTTCCGGGTGGTCGATCATCTGCAGCAGCATCCGGGCTGCCCGCTGGCCCATTTCGCGCATCGGTTGGCGCACAGTCGTCAGTTGGGGATGGGTCCATTGCGCGTCGGGAATGTCGTCGAACCCGATCACCGAGATGTCTTGCGGCACCCGCAGTCCTGCGGTGCGGATGGCGTCCATCACACCAAAGGCCGAGACGTCGTTGGCGGCGAAGATGGCAGTTGGCGGTTCGGATAGCGCCAGGTAGTCCTGCGTGAGAGTGAACGCCAGTTGGCGATGGAAGTCTCCACGCTTGATCAGGGCCGGGTCGTGGTCGATGCCAGCCTCGGCCAACGCTTCCTGGCATCCGGCCAGTCGTTCGCGAGCACAGTCCATTTCCATGTTGCCGGTGATGATGCCGATACGGGTGTGCCCTTGTCCGAGCAGGTACCGCATTGCCTGGCACGCTCCTTCGCGATTGGTCGCTCCCACCGAGGGACCTTCGCGATCCAGCCCTTCGTGGTCGATCAGCACGAACGGGAAACCCCGCCGGCGAATGGAGTCGACGTAGGCTTCGGGCGCCATCGGCAGGATCATCAGCAGGCCATCGGTCATGCCGTTGGTGAGGGAGTTGGCGAAGACTGATTCGCGGGTGCGGCGCTGGTGGGTGGTGTAAAGCATCAGATCGTAGGCATTGGCGACCAGTTCTTCGTCGATGCCGCGCAGGATTTCGCCGATGTAGCTGGTGTCGAGGTCGGGCACCAGCAGCCCGATGACCTGGTGTCGTCCGCCCGCCAGCGCCCGCGCCTGCCGGTTTACCGTGTAGCCAATGCGGGTCATCGCCTGAATGACCTTCTCGCGGGTCTGGGGACTGACATACCCCTTGCCATTCACCACACGTGAGACCGTGGCAAAGGAGACACCGGCCTCCCGTGCAACGTCGATGATGGTGACGCGATCAGCTGGGCGCTGCTGGCTCATCGTTCTCTCTCCAGGAGCAAACGACACCTCGCCGCTTTTGCAAACGCTTGCAGAAGCGGTCCGGCTTTACCACTGAACAGTGGCGATTTTTCGCATGGATGTGTGACAACGCTTGCAGAATGTTTGCACGATACACCCACCCATGCCCCACGTCAAGACGTGATTTTTCCGCCGGGGTGTGACTCACAGGATGTAGCGGACCATCGTGGTGAGGATGCACAGACCCAGCGCAGGTGGTTTCTGGCGAAAACTCATCCTTGCGCTGGGCCGAGCATCCCTACATTTCAGACCGGCATGTTCATCAGCGTGGGCAGAAACACGTTGCTAAAAGCCCGTGAGGCAGGCCCTTCTCTCCGCACTGGTAGTGGGCTGAGATCAACACCTCGTTGGATCTGCTGGCAAGAAGGGTCAATGGCCTCGTACACTCTGGCCAACACGTTGACGGAGCCGAGTAGTGGCAGGCTTCCCATCCCCAGCGAGTTGTGCACCGGTGGAAGCGCGACGATGGACCCCGCGACGAAGACCCTCCCGAGTGCATCACTGAACGCCCCACCCCACCGTCCGGCAACGGATCGGATCCTCGGGGAATGGACCAAGGTGATGCCGGTTCGCCCTCGTTAACGGGCTCCAGAAGGCGAGTGACTCCGATCGCTCGCGAATTGCGGTGGTACCACGAGTCGCCCCCCTCGTCCGCAAGGCGGCGTGGGGCGTCTGGTTCATCTCCCGAAGGAGACCACCGTGTCCCCTATCACTCCCATCTCTTCACTCTCTTCATCGCCGCGGCCTGTCCAACGCACCTGGATCGACCAGTTGCCCCAGCTGGCCGACCAGGCGGTCACCATCAACGGCTGGCTGCATCACCGGCGGGCCCTGAAGTCCGTCTGTTTCCTGATCGTGCGCGATGCATCCGGTCTGGCCCAGGTGGTCGTCACCGATCCTGCTGTGCGGGCCAGGGTCGAGGCGCTGCCGCACGAGTCGGTCATCGCGGTCCGTGGCACGGTCCGGGCCGTTGCCCAGGCGCCGGGAGGCATCGAACTGCATGACCCGGTCGTCGACATCATCAGTGCGGCAGCCAGTGAGCCGCCAGTCGAGCTCTACAAGCCGGAGTTGGCCGCTCAGTTGCCGACCCTCCTGGACAATGCGGCCGTCAGCCTGCGCCACCCGCGGCGAGTCGCCATCCAGCGTCTCACGGCGGCCGTTGTGGAGGGGTTCCGGTCAACGCTCCGAGCCGAGCGCTTCACTGAAATCGCCACGCCGAAGATCATCGGCACGACACCGGAGGGCGGCGCCAATGTCTTCGAGCTGGACTACTTCGGGCAGCCCGCCTACCTCGCCCAGAGCCCGCAACTCTACAAGCAGATGATGGTGGGGGCGCTGGAACGCGTCTTTGAAACGGCTCCCGCCTTCCGGGCCGAACCGCATGACACGGCCCGCCACCTCAACCAGTTCATGTCGCTTGATGCCGAGATGGGGTTCATTCACAACCACTTCGAGGTGATGGCGATGACCACCAGTGCCGTGCGGGGGATGGTTGCCGCCGGTGCCGAACTGGGTCTGGAAGCAACCTTCCCCACCCTCGCGATGCCGGACGTTCCCACAGATATCCCGCACATTCATTTCACCGAGGCGCTGGCGATGATCAGCGCGGCAACGGGCGAGGACGTAACGCAGGAGCCGGACCTGGCGCCAGCCCACGAGCGGTGGCTGGGCGAGTGGGCCATCCGCGAGCATGGCTCTGACTGGCTCTTCGTTACGGGCTACCCGATGACAAAGCGCCCGTTCTACACCCACCCCGATCCGGAACGCCCCCAGTGGTCGAACTCGTTCGACCTGCTCTTCCGCGGGTT
>CAZNQC010000060.1:10909-16816 GCA_964574825.1 uncultured Sphaerobacteraceae bacterium
ACCGTCAGTTGGGTGATATCGACCCGACGGATGCTGGTCACGGCATAGGTGTAGACCGTGCCATCCTTGCCGGTGACGTCGATCAAGGCACCCTCCGATACATCGGAGAGGTCGTAGAAGACGGATGGTCCCACCCCCCAGTAGTCGACGTGACCGGCCGCGACACAATTGCCGATCGCTCCGGCCCGGGCAGTCTGCTCGTACCAGGCCACCACCCAGGGCCCGGTCGGGTCGAGCATCTGACCATCGACGATTTGCTGCCGTTCGACTTCCGCATCGACCCCAGCGTCGGGAATGCGCATGGCCACGGGAATCTGGCCAGGATCAGTTGCCGCGTTGATCCCCAACGGCCCCGCCTGGAGCGAGCCGGTATCACCTCCCCAAACTGGCAACTGTCCGCCTGTGTTGGCCGCCAGGCGACCCGCGGTGAGGACCGAAGCCCCGGAGGCAACCGCCGCGGCGATCAGTCCTCGTCTCGTCATTCGCGCCATGGGTGCAATCCTGTTCGATGTCGATGCGGTTCGAGCGGGTCAACGCGGGATCGTGCCGGATTCGTGCTTGATTGAGTGATCCCGATTGACGGGTGTCGCTTGCGAATAATACGTCAGGGGTATCCGCCTGGGTGCTATCGGTAGCGATGCCACCATCTTCCGGCTGCTTCCGTATGCCCCAAAACGATCACCGGAGCCGGATCTCCGGCACGACGCTGGACCATGCGCCAGGCTGCCAGTCCGGCCAACGGCAGGGCCGAACCGAGCAGTGTCAACGGCGCCAGCGGCAAACCTGCGCCATCCTTCCCCGGCAGGGCGAGCTGTGCATCGCCAGAGCCAGTTACCGGCAGGTTATCGATGGCGTTGCATTGGTAGAGCACGACATCGGTGTTGCCACCGCCTTGCACGATCACGCGACTCTGGTTGTCCACCCGGTCGGCCACGGCGCGGCACCATTGCCCCGTGCCCTGGGTGAGCGTGTAGTGACCGTCGGGCAAGCCGGAGAAGACGTAGATGCCGTCATTGTTGGGGGTGCCGGTCTTCGCTTCGCCATTGCTGGTGTTGGCAACGGTGAACGTGCTGCCGGTCGAACCCGGCGTGCACTCGGCATCCCAATCGGTAATTTGCGACCGGTCCTTTTCGCAGAGGTATTCGCGGACCGTGATCGATCCGGTATCTCCACCGCCGGTGTTGCCGCCAGTCTTCACCGCAAACCAGCTACAGGCGATCGACTCCCCATCGACATCGACGAAGGTCGTGCCACCGTTGGAGAGGGCCTTCTGGTAGGGGTCACCATCTCCAATCGTGCAGAACACGGCCAGGTTTCGCAGGGTCGAGGGCAACGATGGGGTCATCGTCAGGTCACCAGGGAGCAGATCGTAGAACCGCACCCCGCCGTCGCCGGAAACTCCGGTCTTGGCGGAGAGCGGCACACCATTCGCGGCGCCCAGACGGAAGGTAACGTCGTTGACCTTCTCGGTGCACTGCTGTTCGAGTTGTGCCAGGCTCGAGCCGCTGTAGGAACCGGAGTCCCCGGCCGGGCAGGCCAGCAGCGTCACCAGAATCTCCGCGCGAGTTGGTTCCGGTGTGGTCGTTGGCGTTGGCGTGACCGTTGGAGAGCCGTTATCGTCGGGAATGTAGTACCAGTCGCAGAGGACGTGCTGATTCTCGCCCAGGACAACCGTGCCAATCACGCCATCGATGCTGTAGTCGGGCTCACCGTTGTCGGGCTGGGTGGAGCAGTAGAGGTCGACGTGGCCGAAGTCACCCGGCGGTCCTCCCATCACGGTGTAGTCACCGGCAGGGAGGCTGGCAAAGGTCACCACACCTGGGCCGTCCTGCTGGAGGATGGCGGTGGCAGCCGTCTGCGTACCGTCCGGTCCCTCGATGGTGAAGTCGTAGCCAGCCAACCCATTGCTGTGGCAGGTCTCGAAGGGATTGCTCCCGGAGAACCCGGCTGGGCAGGCCGCGAGATGAATCTCCAGCGAGGATCCGGTTTCGTCGCCGCGATTGTTCTCCGGGACGATGTACCAGGTGCAGTCAATCTGTTCCGACTCCAGGTCGACAAAGGTCGTCACACCCTGGGCAGTGAACTCCTTCTGGTAAAGATCACCATCATCAGCCTGGCAGCCGAGGTACTCACGGGCCGATTCCAGTGGCACCGAACTGACCAGGGTGTAGCTGCCCGGATGCAGGCCGGACCAGACGATTGGCTCGGTCGCGCTGCTGACCCGCACATCGGACCAGCCGACGCCGTCGCCGAGCGTGAACGAAACACTGGAAACGGGTTCGGTGCAGTTGGCAGCCAGCGTGGCGAGGTCGGTTCCGGACGTTGCCGGATCGAACGAGTCCGGGCAGGTCACCGGGGATATTGCGATCTGGCCCAGTTCGGCAGGTATCTCGGTCGCCGGGACCTCGGTTGGCACCTCCGTTGCCGGGATTTCCGTCGGAATTTCAGTCGGAACGTCGGTGGCGGGAATCTCGGTCGGATCGGCACCTGGCGCCACGAGGAACCAGCTGCAGGTTCGTTGCTCAACCTCTGCATTGGCCCAGTGGAAGACACCCTGGTCATCCCGGTCAAGCCGCTCCGGGGTACCCAGCGAGACACTGCAGTAGAGCACTTCGACCGACTCAATCGGCACGACCGCGTAGAAGTCGACGTCGCCCCCAGCAGGATAGGAAAACTCGGCCTGGCCATCCTGATCGGTCGTTTCGTCCTGCGTGTCGTTGCCCGTTTCCAGGCGGAACTCGACTCCGGCTGGCTTCGCGGAGCAGGCCGCCACCAGGTCATCGTAGCTGGCAGTGGCCACATCGCTGACCGCATCGGCTGCGCAATCGAAGGTGAACAGGTCGAGGCTGGAGGTCGTTGGCGTTTCGGTGACCGGTATCTCGGTTGGTTCCTGATTTGGCTCGGCACCAACGTACCAGAAGCAGGTGAACTGGCTGGCGGTAGTAGTATCGAACGTCGAGACACCGGTGTTGTCGATGGTGACGGCCGTGAACTCGCCATCGCTGGCCTCGCCGGACACGCAGTAGAGCGCTTCGTCGGCTTCCAACGGCACACCGGCAAAGAACTTGACCGTCTCTCCCGCCGGGAATTCGAAGCGCACGTTGCCCTGGGCGTCGGTCGGCAAGATCGTGTCCGCGTCACCCTGCTGCAGGTGGAATTCAATATTCGGGGCCGGCGTTGGGCAGATGGTGCCCATTTCGGCAGCCGGCAACGTTGTCCCGGTGGGCAGCGCACCCGGTTCGCAGGTGTACGCGGTCAGCGCGATCACGGCCGTGGCGTCGTCCTGGGCGACCGTCTCCGGCACCGTGGAAGCGGCAGGGCTGGCAAGCGCGGGACTGATGGCCCCCAGCAGCATGACCAGCACGGCCAGCCAGGCGAAAGGTTGTCGCAGCGTCCGCAGCGAACGATGGAGCATATCCAGGTCCTCTTCCCCCCACCACCGGCAACGCCAGCGGTGGTCTCGATCCTGACCAGCATTGGTGCAGGCGGTGTTCGTTCATTGGAACGCACCATGCCGGATGCAGGTTTCGGGCCAGGCCGGATACCTGGCCAGCACCAAGTATACGTACACCGCCTGCACCACGAAGAGTCAGTCAATCCTCGGGCACGTTGTCGTCGCCTGGGCGAAGGAGTAGTATTCCGCTCCGTTGAGCCTCCGATTCGCGCCCTCTCGTTCGCGCCGAACCGTGCCAACTGGTCGTTTGTTCCCTCCGGCAGGTCGCCGGGAGGGAGTCGTACTGAATGACTGGTAAGCATCCGGAATTCCGGCGTCCCGCCTCCCTCCCCCGACGTCCGGGATCCTGCGCAGTTGCCGCAACCGCCTGCGGCCGAGGTATCCACCGTGACCACCCAGGGGCCCGATCCGTCCTCTCCGTCTGACTCATCTTCACTGACACCCAGCGAATCCGATGACGAACCGCTGATCGACCTCCCGCAACCGGGGCGACCGCGCATCAAGGCACCCCGCCCGAAGGGACCGACGGTCAACCCCAACCTCGAAGGCAAGACGAGCATTCGCGGCTCACACGTCGGGGATCGGTACGTCAAGGTGATCCGCGCGCCACGGGCGGCCGAGTTCCAGATGCGGGCACCTGGCTACCTGGTGGCGGGCGAAGAAGCCAGCAGCGGACGGGGTCCGGTCCAGCAGACCTTCAACCGGTTCAAGCGCTTCCTGATCGGCCAACCGTTGACCACGGCCGCCAGCGCCCACGAACGCCTGACCAACAAGAAGGCGCTCGCTGTCCTCTCCTCCGACGCCCTGTCGTCGGTCGCTTATGCCACCGAAGAAATCCTGCGCATCCTGCTGATTGCCGGTCTCGGCGCACTTTCGCTGAGCCTCCCGATCGGGGCCGCGATCGTCCTGCTGCTGTTGATCGTCGGGTTTTCGTATCGGCAAACGATCAAGGCCTATCCGCACGGTGGCGGCTCGTACATCGTGGCCCGGGACAATCTGGGCGACACACCGGCGCTGGTGGCCGGCGGGGCCCTGCTGATCGACTACGTGCTGACCGTGGCCGTCAGCATCGCGTCGGCGGTGGCGGCGATGGTCTCGGCCGTGCCGGAAATCCACGACCACATGGTGCTGACCGGAGTCATCCTGATCCTGCTGGTGACCATGCTCAACCTGCGCGGAATCAGCGATGCAGGCACCATTTTTGCGATCCCCACCTACGTCTTTCTGCTCGGCATGACTGCCATGATCGCCATTGGCTTCACCCGGAACGCCGTTGCTGGGTTCCCCGTGCACGAACCGACCCGGGAAGCAGCGGCTGTCACCGGTTCGGTCGGTCTCTTCCTGATCCTGCGGGCATTTTCCTCGGGTTGCGCCGCCCTGACCGGGGTCGAGGCGATCTCCGACGGCGTTCCTGCCTTCCGGCCTCCGGAGTGGCAGAACGCCCGGACAACACTCAGCTGGATGATCGGCATCCTGGCCGTGATGTTCAGCGGAATCACCTGGCTGGCGCACCAGTATGGTGCGGTGCCAATGTCGCAGGAGGCGCCCGGCTACCAGACCGTCGTCGCCCAGATCGCTCAGCGCGTGTTCGGTGGCACCAACCTTGCCTTCTATTTCATCCAGGTCGCCACGATGGCGATCCTGGTGCTGGCCGCCAACACCGCCTACTCCGACTTCCCGCGCCTTGCCTACTTCATGGCTCGCGACAAGTTCCTGCCCAGCCTGTTCACCTTTCGGGGCGACCGTCTGGCGTTCACCACCGGCATTATCACTCTGGCCCTGATGGCCGCGATCGTGCTGACCATCTTCGGCGGCGAAGTCGAACGCCTGATTCCGCTCTACGCCCTGGGCGTGTTCACGTCGTTCACCCTCTCACAGCTGGGCATGGTCGTCCGCTGGCAGCGTTTGAAGGAACCGGGGTGGCGCCAGGGACGCCTCATCAACGCGGTGGGAGCGACGGCCACGGCAATCGTCGCGACGGTCGTCGGCATCACCAAGTTCACGCACGGGGCCTGGATCGTGGTGTTGCTCATTCCGCTGCTGGTGTTGCTGTTCCGGGCGATCCACACCCACTATATGGAAGCCTCGGAAGAGATTTCGTCGCTGACGCCGACCCGCTCGGAAGATGTCACCAACATCGTGGTGGTGCCGGTGGCGGCCCTCAATGCCATCACCAGCCAGACGCTGGCCTATGCACGATCGATCTCGGAAAGCGTCTCCGCCGTTCACATCTCGGATGATGAAGAGGAGATCGAGCAGATGCGCCAGGGGTGGGAATCTCTCCAGACTGATGTTCCCCTCGTGATCATCGAATCGCCGTATCGATCGCTGGTCGGTCCCCTGCTCTCCTACCTGGATGAACTCCAGAAGCAGGCACCAACCGCCACGCTGACGGTGGTGCTGCCCGAGTTCGTGCCACGTCACTGGTGGGAACAAATCCTGCACAACCAGAC
>CAZNQC010000061.1:0-2524 GCA_964574825.1 uncultured Sphaerobacteraceae bacterium
CCGAGCGGTTCCCTCATTGTTCCAGATCGCAGGATGTTCCCATGTCCCAGCCCCCCCGTGTCGACCAGCCTGGCTCCTCCACGATCGGATCTCCGTATTTCCTGACGATCGTGGCGCTCTATGTCACGTCGCTGATCACCGCCAACCTGCTGGCGGTCAAGGTGCTGGCGTTTGGCTTCTGGGTGACCGATGCTGGCCTGCTGACCTTCCCGATCGCCTATATCGTGGGCGATGTGCTGACCGAGGTCTACGGGTTCAAGGCGGCGCGGCGGGTGATCTGGCTCGGATTCCTCTGCAACGCCCTGGCCGTACTGACGATCCAGCTGGCAGGCGTGCTGCCCGCCGAGGAAACGTGGGATGGCGGTGATGCCTGGAGCCGGATCTTCGATTCCACGCCGCGCATTCTGGTCGCCTCACTGCTGGCCTACCTGGTCGGTGAGTTCGCCAACTCGATCGTGCTGGCCCGGCTGAAGGTGGCTACCAACGGACGCTGGCTGTGGACGCGCACGATTGGCTCCACGCTGGTGGGCCAGGGTCTGGACACGATCATCTTCGTGACCATCGCCTTCACGGGGGTCTTCTCCGGCCAGATTCTGTGGGAAATGATCTACACCGGATGGATCCTGAAGACGGCCTACGAAGTGCTGGCAACGCCGTTCACCTACCTGGTGGTCGGCAAGCTGAAGGCGAAGGAAGGGATCGACACCTTCGACCGCGACACCAACTTCAGCCCGATTTCTTTCGGGCAGAGCGGATAAGACATCGGCTGCAGCAGGCGATGACCGGACGAATCGGGTAGGCTTGGCGGTGAGACCACAGCCTGCCAATTCGCCCACCGGACCTCGTGCCCGGGTGGCCAGGAGCACGAATCCCGCATGGCCCGCATGTATCCGGCAACCGTTCCTGCCTCTACCAGCAGCGCCGCCGAAGATCGGCTCTTTCACGAGTTCCGAACACAGTTGCCCAACGACTGGATCGTGATGCACGGCGTGACGTGGCTGAACCGGCGGCGCACGAAGGACTTCCGCGGGGAAGCCGACTTCGTGATCGTCCACCCCCAGCGCGGCGTGTTGGTGCTGGAGGTGAAAGGGGGCCGGATCGAAGGCGAGTGGAACGACGATTCCTGGCGTTCCACCGACCGGTTCGGCGATGTCCACCTCATCAAGAACCCGGTCAAGCAGGTCACGGGCGCCATGTTCGACCTGCGAACCAAGCTGCAGGAGGCGCCCGCCACCCGACCGTTCACCTACCCTACCTATTGCGGCATCGCCGTGCCCGACGTGCTGGCCAGCAAGCAGCAATTCGGCCTTGACTGGCGGCGGGACCTGGTGATCGACTCGTCCGATCTGCCCCGGTTGGTGACGGCCATCGAGCGGATGTTCAGCCCGGAACCACCGTCCGCTCCGTTGTCGAAGCACGCCATCGAGGCGCTGGTGGATCTGCTGCAACCCACCGTCACGCTCAACCGGCTTGGCCTGGTGGCGGAAATGCGGGCCGGTGAGCAGAAAATCCTCGAACTCTCCACCTACCAGTCCTACGCCCTGGCCATGCTGCGCCTGCACCGCCGGGCGGTGATCAACGGCTGCGCCGGATCGGGCAAAACGATGCTGGCGATCGAGAAGGCGATTCAGCTGGCCGAACAGGGATTCAGCGTGATGCTGACCTGTTTCAACAAGTCGCTGGCCTCGTGGATGCAACAGGTGATCGACCGGCAACCGGCGGAGGTGCGCGGGCAGATTCGGGTGGGGACCTATCACGATCTGGCCGTCAAACTCTGCGAGGAGGCTGGTCGGCCGTCAATCGTGCAAGCTGATGACCGCGCCTATTGGGACGACACCCTGCCCGACCATCTGATGGAGGCGATTCCTCACCTCGATACCCGGTTTGATGCCATCGTGGTCGACGAGGGGCAGGACATTCGCGACAACTGGTGGATCACGCTGGAATCGCTGCTGGCCAGCCCAGATGACGGCATCCTCTTCATCTTCCAGGATCCGCACCAGGCCATTTACCGGCGCAACGTGGACCTGCCAATTTCGTCCCCGCCGCTGGACCTGCCGCACAACTACCGCACCACCGTGACTATCCACGAGCGGGTGCTGTCCTTCTATCCCGGCACACCGGTGCCCCTCGCCATTGGTCCGCGCGGACGACCAGTGGACATCGTCGAGGCCACCGGTGACGAGATCATCCGGGCCATCCGCAAGGTGCTTGCCCAACTGATCGTGGAAGAAGGACTCTCTTCCGATCAGGTCGTGATCCTGACCCCCTCCAGCAAACGACGAAGCCTGCTGAACGACGGTCTGGAACTCGGCAATTTCACCCTGTCGTGGGAGCCGCCGCTCGCCGCGAACCAGATCCGGGTTTCCAGCATCCACGCGTTCAAGGGGCTGGAAAGCGACGTGGTGATCCTGGCCGAAACCGAACGGCTGGCAACGATGCCAGGCAGTCGCCAGTTGAGTTATGTCGCGGTATCCCGCGCCAAGCATCACCTGATCGTGATCGGATCACTGCCGGCCACGGT
>CAZNQC010000061.1:2624-5382 GCA_964574825.1 uncultured Sphaerobacteraceae bacterium
GGGAAATCAGTCGACTCGCCGAGGTCCCGCCACCGCTCGAAGTCGGCGTCGAACTCAGCACGAGACTGGCTAACCATCCGGCGGGCGTCGGTGCCGAGGACGAGGTGTGCGGGTGGATTCGGTTCTTCCAGGATCGTCAGGAGCGCCACGGCGGCGGCATCGGGGTTGCCCAATTGGTGACCGTCCATCTGCTGGCGGGTTGTCCGAATCGGGTCCATGATCTCGTCGTAGTCGGGAATGCTGCGCTCGACGCGGGTCAGCGACCGACCAGCCCAGTCGGTGCGGAAGCTGCCGGGCTCCACGATCGTGACGGTGATGCCGAGCGACGCGACTTCGTGGCGCAGCGACCCGGCCAGTCCTTCGAGCGCGTACTTCGAACCGTGGTAGGGGGAGATGCCGGGAAAGGTGCGGAGCCCACCCATCGAGGACATGAACACAATCCGACCGCTCCGCCGGGCGCGCATCGACGGCAGCACAGCCTGGGTGACGGCAATCGTGCCGAAGACATTGACGTCGAACTGCTGGCGGAAGACTTCCAGCGGGATTTCCTCGAAGATCCCCTCGACGCCATAGCCCGCGTTGTTCACCAGCACATCGATCGGACCGGCCAGGGCTTCGGCCTCGGCAACGATGGCCGGGATGCGCGCGGTCTCGGTGATGTCCAGCAGCAATCCATGGGCTCGGCCGGGGGCGAATGCTTCGAACTCGGGAATCTGCTCGGGCTGGCGCAGGGTGCCGACCACCGTGTGTCCGGCCTCCAGCGCGGCGTGGGCGAAGGCCCGCCCGAAACCAGACGAGACACCGCTCATGAAGAACACCCTGGGCATATGGACCCTCTCCGGAGACTGGCGCGGCAAGCAGGAGGTCGCAGCAGTTCCACGACGCTGGTCGCAGCATAGCCCAGTCATGTGTGGGGCGTGCAGCCGATCTGAAACGGGGTCAGATCAGGTCGAACGCCCCGGCAATTGGGACCACACCTCAATCGCCTTTTCCTGGCGGGTGGTTTCGATGGCGCCCGGGCGGAGCGCACGAACTTCGGCGATGGCGTCCGCCGCTGACATTCCCCGGCTCACGAGATAGCAGGCGGCCAGGGTTCCACTCCTGCCCTTTCCCCCTGCGCAGTGAACCAGCACGGCCTGGCCGGCATCAATGGCGCGGGTGATCGCCGCGACGCCCTGGTCAATCTGCGGTGGCGTGGGGGGAGTGAAGTCGCGCACGGGGATGTGGACTTCGGTCAGACCGAGACGCCCCATCTGGCCGGGATCGTGGTGGCGGCGATGGAGATTGATCACTACCCGGACGCCCTGAGCGTGCGCACGCTCGAGGTCGGCCGCGGTGGGATAGGCCGACAGCAGCAATTGACCAGGCACGATCCAGGTAGCGTTGTCCGAGCGATGACGGGACCAACTGAAATGTCGCAGGAATGACATGGCGATCCTGAACACAGATCCGGCGTGAGCACGGCGCGAATGCCAGCAGATGTACCAGACCGGCGCCAGAATGACCATCTGCCCGGCGGAATCGGGCGCCAGAGTGGTATGATCGTACACACTTATCAGCGTCGGGGTGACGCTGATCTATCTGCGCGTTATGTCGCCTTTTGGTGCCGGGAGTGAGCGACGCTATGGTGCTGTCTGATCGGGATATCGTGGCCGCGCTGGAAAGCGGGCGCATCAAAATCGATCCCGCGCCGGACCTCACGAAGCAACTCGGCTCGGTTTCGGTCGATTTCCGGCTCGGCACCACCTTCATGGTCTTCGAGCACAGCCGGTTCAGCTTCATCGATCCGCGCAACACCCAGTCGATCAGCGATGCGATGCGGACCATCGAAGTGCCCCCCGACGAGCCGTTCATCATGCAGCCAGGAGACTTCGCCCTCGCCTCGACGATGGAATCTCTCGAACTGCCCGATGACTTGCTCGGCCGCCTCGAGGGTCGTTCTTCGATCGCCCGGCTCGGCATCACGGTCCACTCGACGGCCGCGGTCTTCGAGCCGGGCTGGATCGGCACGGCCACGATGGAGCTGAGCAACCTTGGCCGGATGGCCGTGGCCCTCTACCCCGGGATGCGGATCTGCGCGTTCTCGTTCGAGGATGTCTCGTCCCCGGTGATGACGCCCTATCGCAACAAGATCAACAACAAGTACGCCGGCCAGGTCACCCCGCGGGCGAGCCAGTTGAGCGAAGAGAACCGGCGCGAAGCAGCCGAGTCGGACTGACCTGTTTCACGTGAAACAGGGCGTGGACAGGCTGCCGGTGGCCGGACGATACTTGACCTCACCATGGGGTGCCGCCCATTCGCGTTCCGGCGCTCCCCCACCCGATGAGGAGAACCCGCTGTGTCGCTCGATTCCCTGCGTGATATCCGAGACCGCATTCTGCCAATGCTGGAAGTGACGGCCGACAACTATCGCACCCGCGTGCCGTTCGGCTATCCAAACGTGGTCGACAACGTGACCGGTGGCACGGTGGGACTGGAGATCGACCCCAGCTATGCGCTCTACATCTCGACGGACGGGCAGGATCTGTTCGCCGAGGTCTACCGGCGGTTGCCACGCACCGACAACCGGGCCGGAGCCGGCTACCAGAAGAATGCCGGCCAGCCCCTCTACGACCGGCGCCCGCTGTCACCAATGGTGACCGACCAGGAACTGCGCAACCTGATCGCAGATCTTATGTCGTATTTCAATCAGCAGCCGGGTCTGATCCACATCACCGACGATTAGAGGCATTTCCGGATCGAGCGCACCTTCACCGCC
>CAZNQC010000061.1:5482-16804 GCA_964574825.1 uncultured Sphaerobacteraceae bacterium
CTCGCTGCTGCGGAACCGATGTCGAGAGGCCCTGGCCGAGTTGATTGCAACCGAGCAGATTCGCGTGGCTGGCCGCGTGGGTTTCGTCACCCTCCTGGCGTTGCCGAAAGTCCCGCTGCTGACGATCTCCGTTTGGCAACACGAGGATGAGTTATGGCAGTCGCGCTGGGAACTCCCATCGGCAGAACCACCACTCTGGCGGAATCTGGGGCAACCCACGCATGGCGCGCACCGGGTGACCGACGTCCGGGAGTTGCTGCCGATCAGCTTCGAACGTGATGCCTGGGTGCGTTTTCTCCGGTCACGTCGCACCGTCGATGACCTGGCGCGATACCGGTCGGCCACCCTGGAAGGGGCTGGGTAGTTCTGTTTCACGTGAAACACAAACGGGGGAGCGACCACCAGGCCGCTCCCCCGTTTGACGTATCGCTGGCAATGTCGCGATTAGTCCTCGATGATCCAGGCGTCGATCGCGCGGGTATAGTCCACGATGCCGCCGTTGCCGAAGAAGATCTCGACCTCGCGGGCTGCGCTTTCGACCGAGTCGGACGCGTGGACGAGGTTCCGGCCAATGGTCAGCCCGAAATCGGCGCGGATCGTGCCTGGGGCGGCCTCGGCCGGGCGAGTCGCGCCGTTGGTGGTGCGGGTGATTGCGATGGCGTCCGGGCCTTCGAGGATCAGCAACACGGACGGCGCCGAGGTGATGTAATCGACCAGGCCAGCGAAGAACGGCTTGCCCTTGTGCTCACCGTAGTGACGCTCGGCTGTTTCACGTGAAACAACTTCGAGCTTGAGGGCGGCAATCTTGAGGCCGCGCTGTTCGTAGCGGCCAAGAATCTGACCGATCAGGCCGCGCTGCACGGCGTCCGGCTTGATGATGACGAGGGAACGTTCGATCTGGGCCACGGGCTGATTGCTCCTTGGGAATGGTTCACGCATCGCGGGCGCACCGTCGCGCTCGCGGTCACAGCCATAAAGGATACTGATTCGGCGCCAAACGTGCCGGGAGGCAGTGTTTCACGTGAAACACTGCCTCCCGGAAGCCACAATTCGATCGCCGCGCTGACTAGGCCTCGTCCGGATCGGCCCCGAAATCGGCGGCGATGGCATTGTCCTGCAGGACATCGCTCCAGCCCCGGCGCTCGGCAAAGGCATCACCCGAGGCCTTGTCTCCACCAACCACATTGCTCGCCGGCGCATGCTCGCCGGCATCGTCGTCTGCCGGCGAGTTCCCTTGGGGACCGAAATCGCGTGCAATGAGTTCGTCCACCGATTCATCATGGTCATCAACCCGGTCGACCATCATTGTTTCCCTTCAGCGGGAACCCGATCAGCGATTGGTCCCCTTGTCAGATTCCGCCGTATCAACGTCCTGACCACCGGCAGCGTCTCCAGCCTCGGAGGAAGCAACTTCTTCCGGGGTGACCGCAGCCTCCCGTGTGGAAAGATCATCCGTCAGTGACGAATCCATCGTATCTTCCCCAACCGCCAGCGAGGTTGACTGTTCATTAACAAACGAGGTTGTCTCGTCGGCCGTCAACGGCGCTGCGATGGCGGAATCGTCCATTGCCACCTGAGTCATCATGCCGTCCAGGGTCTGCTCGACTGCTGGGGTCTCGATCACACCAGCGGGCGGCACCTCTCGTGTGGCCTTGCGCTTGACCGGCCCGGACGCCGGATCAAGCGGCTCCCGGTTCTTCCGATTTCGCTTGCGTGCCTGCTCGAGCGTCCAGAGTGTAATCATCACCGCCACGATCAACGGCACCAGGATCACGACCACCACCAGCAAAAACCACTCAAATCCCGACATCTGCTTCACACCCCATACCAGGCTGGGTTCGTTCCCCAGCAACTGCGCTGGGGCCAGCGTAACAAAAAGGAGGGAGCGGCCGGAGCCACTCCCTCCCGGATCTGGTGATCCTGCCGGACTCTAGGAGACCGCCAGCAACACCGGATTCTCCAGATAGCCCTTCAGTGACTGCAGGAAGGTTGCCACCGTTGCGCCATCAAGGGCGCGATGGTCCGCCGAAAGCGTGACCTTCATCACGTTCCCGACCTTGACCTTGCCGTTCCTCACCACCGGGGTCTCGTGCACCGAGCCGACGGCCAGGATGGCGGCCTGCGGCGGGTTGATGACGGCAATGAACTCATCGACATCGAACATGCCGAGGTTGCTGATGGTGAAGGTACCGCCCTGGTACTCCTCGGGGGTGAGACCGCCTTCGCGGGCCCGCTTGCCGAGATCCTTCGTCAGCCGGGCAATCGCGCCGAGACTCTTGCCATCGGCGGCCGGCACGAAGGGGGCGATCAGCCCACCATCGATCGCAATCGCGATGTTGATGTCAATCGAGTCGTGCTGGTAAAGATTGTCGTTTTCCCAGGAGGTATTGACTTCCGGGTGGTCGCGCAGGGCGAGGGCAGCGGCCTTTACGATCAAATCGTTGACCGACACCTTGGTGCCACTGGCTTCCAAGGTGGCGTTGATCTGGCTGCGGAACTCCAGCGCCGCCGTCATCTCCACACTGGCAGTGACATAATAGTGCGGAATACCGAGCTTGGATTCGGTCATCCGCTTGCCGGTGACGCGGCGAATGCGAGCCAGATCGACCAGCGTGCCCTTGCTCTCGGCTGTCGCCGGAGCGGACGCAGGTGCCTCGGCCGTGGGTGCCGCACTGGCCGTTCCCGACGCAACGGGGGCCTGCTTCTCACCGGAGACGTACGGCTGGATGTCCTTGTTGATGATGCGGCCACCCGGTCCCGTTCCCGGAACCTGGTTCAGATCGATTCCGTGTTCAGCCGCCAGGCGTTTGACAAGCGGCGAGGCGCGCAGGCGCTCGCCCGGCGCGCGATCGACCACCTGGGCGGGAGCGGCAACCGGAGCCGCTGGTGCCTGGGCAGGCTCGGGGGCCGGCTCCGGAGCTGAAGCAGCAGCCGGTTCAGCCGCTGGAGCTGGAGCTTCTGCGGCCGGGGCGGCTGATTCGGGCGCGCCCTGGCCAACCTCGTCTTCGGCGCCAATGGTGGCGATCACGGTGCCAATGGCGGCCGCGACACCTTCCTCCAGCAGGAGATTCGTGATGAACCCGCTCTCCTGGGCTTCGATCTCCAGGGTGACCTTGTCCGTCTCGATTTCGGCGATGGGATCGCCTTCGGCAACCTCGTCACCGGCTGCCTTGAGCCACTTCAGAAGTGTTCCTTCTTCCATGGCGTCGCCCATTTTGGGCATGATCACGGTTCCCATGCGTTATCCCTCGAGATACAGGACCCGGCGAGTAGCATCGATCACCTGCTGCTCGTTCGGGAAGGCGGCTACTTCAAGATTCCGGGCGTAGGGTGCGGGCACTTCGGCACCGCTGACACGCGCGACCGGCGCGTCAAGGTCGTCGAAGGCGTGGGCCTGGATGGTGGCGGCAACCTCGGACGCAACGCTGAACCAGCGCCACTGTTCCTGCACGACCACTGCCCGGTGCGTCTTCTTTACCGATGCAACGATGGTGTCGACGTCGAACGGGCGAATGGACCGCAGGTCGATCACTTCAGCATCGATGCCATCCTCGGCCAGCTTGTCGGCCACCCGCAACAGCATCGGCACCTGCCGCCCGTAGGAGATGAGGGTGACATCGGTGCCTTCCTTCGCCACCCGGGCCTTGCCGAAATCGACCGTGTACTCGCCCTCGGGCACATCGCCCTTGGTGCCGTAGAGGGCGCCGGCTTCGAGGAAGATCACCGGATCGGGATCGCGAATCGCCTCGATCATCATGCCCTTCACGTCGTATGGCGTGGCGGGGGAGACGACCTTGAGGCCCGGAAAGTGTCCGTAGAACCCTTCCAGGGAGTGCGTGTGCTGGGCGGAAAGCTGGACGCCGCCGCCGTTCGGGCCGCGAATGACCAGGGGGATGTTGACCTGCCCACCGGAGAAGTAGCGCAGCTTGGCGGCATTCTGGATGATCTGGTCTGCTGCCTGGAAGGAGAAGTTCCAGGTCATCATTTCCACGATCGGCCGCATGCCGGCCATGGCCATGCCGATGGCGGCACCGGTGAAGCCATTCTCGGCGATGGGGGTGTCGAGCACGCGGCGGGGGCCGAACTGGTCGATGAGGCCATTGGTGACCAGGTGCGTACCACCGTAGACACCAATGTCTTCACCGATGAGGACGACGCGTTCGTCCCGCTCCATTTCTTCCGCCATCGCCGAGCGCAAGGCGTCGCGATAGGTGATGACTGGCATGCGCCAAGGTCCTTTCTGAGAGAGGAAGGGCCGCGCCATGCGACCCAACGAATGCCAGGCGTTATCCAGCGGCCTGAACGACCACGTCTTCCGCGTATACGTCGGTGAGCAGTTCGCTCAGGTCCGGTTCGGGGCTTTCGTCGGCAAAGGTGACCGCTTCGTCCATCACGGCCTTGGCAGCATCACGGATGGCCGTGATCTGTTCGGCATCGACCCCACGCTCTTCGAGGCGCTTCTCGACCAGCCCGATCGGATCCTTCTCACGCCACTTGCGAACTTCTTCCTTGGTGCGGTACTTCTCCAGGAAGTCGGCCGCGCCGTGGGGCATGATGCGATAGGTGAGGGCCTCGATCGCGAACGGCTTGCCGGTTTCGCGGACCCGCTCGGTGGCTTCCTTCGCCACCTGCAGCACCGCTTCGACATCCATGCCGTCGACCTTGGTGTATTCGATGCCGTAGGACTCGAACTTCTTGCCGAGGTCGGTGTTGGCGGTGGCCCGCTCGACGCTGGTGCCCATGCCGTACTGGTTGTTTTCCAGCACGAAGAGGCAGGGGTTCAGGTTGTCCTTGCCCCAGAGGCCGGAGAGGTTGGCGGCTTCGTGGAAGGCGCCGTTGTGGATCGCGCCGTCACCCAGGTAGAGCTGGGTGATGCCGCCGGTCTTCTGATAGGCCTGCGCGAACGCCGTGCCAACGCCGAGGGGAATGTGGCCACCGACGATGCCGTAGCCGCCATAGAAGCCATTGGCGACATCGAACAGGTGCATCGAGCCGCCCTTGCCCTTGACCAGGCCGGTGCCCTTGCCATAGAGCTCGGCCATGACGGCCTTCGGCTCGGAGCCAAGCAGCAGCACGTGCGCGTGATCGCGGTAGGCGGTGATGATGTAGTCGCCTTCCTGGTAGTACTGGAGCAATCCGGTGGCGACTGCTTCCTGGCCGGAATAGACGTGCATGTAGCCGCCGACCTTGCCCTGGCGGAACCCGCGCTGGGCTGCGTCTTCGAACAGCCGGATTTCCACCATTTTCTGGTAGATCGCCAGCAGTTCGTCGTTGGAGATGGATACGGCAGCGGGAGAACCGTTGCTCCCGTTATCCGCCGGCTTCGCTGCCGGCTTGCGCCGTCGTCCCTGGCTGGGTGTGGTCGCCATGATGCGGGCCTCTCGGGATGCTAGGCGTGCCTACGCTGGCACGCAGCCGATTCGCAAATGGGTGAGAAGAGGGTGCTCGCGCGAGACGGCCGCTGGCGGCTGGGACAAACGAAGGGCCCCATGCCAAATCGCACCTGGCCGTTCCCGTTGCACGGGGCCACGTGCGACAACGTGCCGACTCAGGCGGGCACCTGCCTCATACCCATGATTCCCGGAATTGTACTGCACCCTCTCCGGCGTGGGGCATGATTCACACGGGAAACATGCCTGATCGGGTGAGCAGGTGCGGAATTGTATGGAAGGCAGTGCCAGGTGAGCGGATCTCGTCCGGCATCTGAGCCTCATCTCACTCGGATGGGATGTCCAACATATCAACGAACGCCAACACTGCGGCAAACGCTTCATCGAACGGAATGAAGATCGTGCGTGCTCGTGGTGCAAGGAGGTCATATCCTTGCTCTGCTCTACTCGCAATTTCCGGGTGATGGAAGGCAGCCCGGGAGACAGGAACGTTGCGAGCCCTTGCTTTCAACATCAGAGCCCGAGCAACGATCGTCCGATCCAGGGAATCAGCGTTATCCAGCATCACGGCAAGGTCGAGCACATCCTGCCGACGAGTTCGATTTCGCAGACGCTGCTGCAACAGCGCCCGCAATTTCTCCGCAGCGATATCGTTCAGGGTTGCGACACGCAATGATGGGATTTCTGGCCCCAACTGGTGCAGTGCATTCTCGACCAGTGGCTCATTCAGGCTCACCTCGACCGGTACAACCTGGGCACTGTGGTCTCCACGTTCCATCCGGGCGACGAGTGCTCGCTGCTCGGCCAAGGCGTAGCCAATCCGCGCCTGCATCGTGACAAATGTCTTCCCCGCACCGGGCGGCATGGCACGCACCGAGTGCAGTCGCATCCGAACGAGGTGCCGGCGCTCAGCCTCGATCAAGGCAGATACGAGCGCGTCAGACAGCGTCTCCGGGATATTCACTCCATCATGAGCCTCCATATCAAGAGAAAAGTCCAGATCCACCGTGCTGCGATTCGGCATCCAGCAAAAGTCGAGTGCGTTTCCTCCCTTGAAGACCAGTGCATGTCGCAAACGTGCATCACGCGCGATGGCGGAAAGCACCACGTATTGCGCAAACCTCAACCTGGCATCGGGCACGCTCATGCCATGCAGACGAGCCCAACGGTCAATGGCAACGGTGCCATCCGGATAGGGATCGAACATCATGCAGCCTCTTCCAACGCTCCGATTTGAGCATTGATCGAAAGGTTCCAGTTGCGGTCGAATGTGGGGGCAAACGGTGCAGCTGCCACCAACCGGCTGGTACCACCACGTTGGGCCTGCAATCGCCAGCCATGGAACGCAGGGTGGTCAACGCCAAGCTGATTCAGTACATACCCCACGCGCTGACGCAGAACCCCGATATCGTAGCGATCAACCACTGCGATCAAGGACTCCAGATCCAACTGGTCATACGCTTCTCCCCATGCTTCCAGCACCGAGTCGATGCCATCGGAGAGATCGGGAGCGATCAGACCGTCGACCAGTGTGCGCTCGACGGAAGTCACTCGCACGGGGATGCCCCAACGATCGTCTTCGACATAGCCGAAGAAATGGTCGGATGTCACCGTGCGTACCGTGAGCGGTTGCTGCATGATGCATGCCGGATGATGGGTGTCTGGCAGCCTGATACCTCGCCATTCGCCCTCCATGGTTCCGAGTGGAAACAGGTTGTCAGGTCGTTGGCGTGCTGTAGTGAGAACAAAGTCATGGGTTCGAAGATTGCTCAAGCCATGCAGAATCATTGCCGAGCGATGACTGAGTGCCCCGTAGGGCATGAGTTCGAAAAGGAGTTCCTGTTCATCGATCCAGTTGTTCCGAGCTTCCGGCACGATTAGACGGAAGAACCCACGATGTTCCTCCATGAGGGCAAGGTCTCCCCGCTGTCGCATCTGGCGCAGTATCGGGGCGATGTCCGCCGTGGTCCGCGGCATCGGCCATCCCCGGTCGGAGCGTGGTATCTCGCGGGCAGCCCGGCGGAGCAGGATGAGCGCCCGCCACGGGCTCACAACTACCCGCTCCTCTTCGATCAATTGCCGGATGATGGCATCAGCTGCGGAGATTGCCATAGAGTGATCTCTCTCTATACTTCGTCCTAAGGACGAAGTATAGAGACAATGTCAATGGAGAGCAATCTTCAGGCTGGAGAAAGGCAGTTGCTGCCTTTCTCCAGTTCAGCTCACGCATCGTGGGGCGAGAATCCGGTACTGATCAGGCGTACCTACGCAGCACGGTGTCGAGCGTGGCGGAAAGATTCACCTGGGCGGCCATCGCTGCGCTGAATCCCTCGAGGGCGGCATCGACCTGGGTCGTCGAACTCTCGTCGGAAATGGCCGTGATGAAATCGGTGGCTGCCTGCTCCAGATTGTCGGTGTAGGCCAGGTAGGCGTCTTCCAGATCGGCATGGGTGGCAGGGAGATCGTGTTCGGCGGCAACAGCCGGGGCTGCCAGCCAGAGGTCAAGGATCGCGTTGGCCCGGTTCGCCTGGGACTGGGAGAGTGACTCAACTCCCAGTAGTTCAATGAACTCGGCCACGGTGGGATCGAGCTCATCAAAATGCTGGCGGATCTCCTCGATTTCCCGAGCGATGGCGGCAGTGTTGTCAGCGGCGGCCGGCATCTCCGTGTCGTCCTCTTCGGCCGCGCCACCAGCCGACCCGTCTTCATCCTCATCATCACTATCCGGATACTCACCCTGCAGGGCGGCCGTGGCCAGATCGATGACATCACCACTGTCGACAGTGGTGAACGGCGCATCGCCGTTGAGCGTGACGTACATCTGCGCGCCCTTGAAATGCCCTTCGAAGACCTGCCCGTTGTAGACCATCAGAATCGAGGTGGTGGCGTATTCGGCGTCTGGCTCGGCCCGGTGCTCGTACAACTCGAACACCTGGCCGGTGCTGGTGGTGAAGAAGAACATGACGGTCAGCGACGACTCGGTCCGCTCATTAATCAGGTAATGGACCCCGTCGGTGTGATCGCGCAGCGCCTCGATCTTCTCCGGCGCATAGGCCTCCTCGTAATGATCCAGGTAGTCTTCGGCTGAATCGAAATCGGCACTGATCAGGCTGGTGGAGAGGCGCAGGTAATCAACCGCTCCGGCCGGGTGCAGGCTGACCGCCTCGAAACCAACTTCGGCCCGCTCGGAGACGTTGTCCAGTTCCCACGGGGCCTCCCAGGTCACCTCCATGCCGAATTCGGGGCTGGTGTAGGCATCATCGGAAGCGGATATTTCGCTGTCATCGCCCTCGTCATCATCGGGTTTGAGTTGCGCAATCGCGGGCAGCGGCACAACCGCCGCCAACGCGGCAGCCGCAAACCAGCGTCGTGAATAAACCAGATCGGACGAAGACATATGGGGCCCCCTTCGCTGGCGCATCTCCCGCCAGACTCGACATATCACGCGATCGTCACCTCTCTTGCAGCAACGTCGAAGGACCGGCCCGGGTTCCGGCAAGCTTGCGCGCATCACCCACGCCGACCGCCGCCGGGAGACGACAACGGGCGGCTCGCTGACAACGAGCCGCCCGTGATTCTTTCTGCCGTCGTATCGTCTTTACCGGATCACTAGCCGTCCACAAAATCCGTGTCAGCACCGGCGGCGAGCGCAGCCAGATCGGGGTGCGGCGCCCGGGTGCCATCGGACAAGGCGTAGCCCGCCGTGGGGCGAACGGGGGTTCGCAGCGACGGACTGGCCTTGCGCAGTTCCTCGTAGGAGGCAGTCGCCTGTTCGAACCGGGCCGGATCGGTTGGATCACCATCCCAGGACGTGTAGACGCCCATCACCCGCTGGGCCGTGCCGTACTCGGCCAGGGGACGACGCACGTCGCCCTCGGGCATCGGCACCGGCAACACATCGTGGTCGGGCACGCCCGAACGATCGGGGACCTGGCCCGGCACCTGCGGCGATCGGCTGCCCCCGGGGGCGGCCGGTTGGGGGGTGCGCCCGGACACGATCGGGTCGCCGGGCCGGGCGGTTTTCTTGAGAACGAAGGCCATGTGGATGACTCCGCGATGCTGCTGGAAACTGGCGGGCGCGAACACGCCCGGAATCTGCCGGAAGTCTACCAGCCGGGACACTGCCAGCACATTCGGCACGCACCGGCGGCCCCCTGGCGTCGGATCAGGACGCCTACAGTGGGGTACCCGTTCCCCAGTCGGCGACCGCGTAGGCCATGTCGCGCCCCAGCTTGTCCGGGTCAATGCCATTGCCATTGGCGATCACCGCCCAGCAGAAGCCATCGGCCTGGCGCGAGATCACCGACTCGGTACCACCCAACCGCCCGGTGTGTCCCCACGCCGTGCCACCACCACCAATGCCCCAGCCCCGACCGTACCCTGCATCGGCGGTGGTGCCGGTCATCATCGTGTCCAGCGAATCTGCTCGCACCACGTCGGCCGGATTGGGGAAGTCATCCATCCGCACGACGAACCGGAGGAGATCGGTGGCGGTCGCGATCCAGCCGCCATGGGCATCCATCCGTCGGACCGGAATCCCGTACGGATCGCCAATGGTGGAGTTGGTGCCGTCGTAGACCACTTCCCGGGAAGCACGCTCGGCCAGGGAATCGCCGGCAATCTGCATGTCGCTGATGCCGCACTGGGCCAGCAGCGTGCTCTGCAGGTAGCGCTCGTAGCTCTGCCCGGTGGCGCGTTCGATGATCCGCCCCAGCAGGCAGTAGCCAAAGTTCGAGTAGGCGCCGACCGTGCCCGGGGTGCTCGTCGGCGGATAGGTGTCCAAGGTCCAGGTGATCAACTCATCGTGATCGAATTCGGTGTGCTGGAACATGGTGTCGCTGTCCCCGCCCCAACCGCCCGAGGTGTGGGTCAGCAGGTGGTCGATGGTGATGGCGCGCAATCTGGTCGAGTAGCGCTTGGTGCCATAGTCGTTTCCCAGCCACCCGTTGTTCCCAAAGACGCGGTCATCAAGGTCCAACACGCCGTTCTCGGCAAGCTGGACGATGGCGGTGGCCGTGATTGGTTTCGAGACCGACGCAATGCGGGCCCGATGGTTGACCGTCATCGCCTCCCCGGTTGAGGCATCGGCGGTGCCGTACCCCTTGGCGTAGACGAGTTGGCCGTCTTTCGCGATCGCCACCGAAACACCCGGCACTCCCGCCGCCGCCAGCGCATTGGTCGCAATCGAGTCGACATCGCCCCGGCCAACCGTGCCGCCGGTCGGATCGGTGTCCGCCGCCCAGATGGCCGCGTAGCGAGCCTCGCCGCCCACCCCGAACCCGGCCACGTGGGTGAGGGTGTAACCAGACGCGCCGTTCTCTTCGAACGCGGCCTGGTAGGCCGAGGAACTCATGTTGTGATGGGAAATCCAGTATGGCTTCGTCGACCCATCGAAGATTGCCGTGTAGGTGGGGACGCCATTGAACTCGTAGCCACTGATATCGACGACGCGCAGCCCTTCACCGGTCCAGCGATCGAATTCCGCCTGGTAGGTGTCGGCGCTGATCCCATGCATGGCGGCCCAGGGGGTGCCGTCGTCACCAACCCAGATCGAGGCGATGTAGTCTGCCCCACCCACGGTGAACCCGGAGACACGCAGGGGACGCAGGCCGTTGGCAACGTTCTGATCGAAGACCGACTGGTAGTCAGCACCTCGCACGCCGTGGCTGGCGCTCCAGCCGCCGATGTCCGACTGCTCGAAGATGGCGGTGTAGTGATCGCTGCCGTTTCGCTCGTAGCCGCTGATGTCGACCGGGCGGAATCCCTGCGAAGTGAGACTGTCGAACTGGGCCTGGTAGTCCCCGCCTGATACGCGGTGCATGCCTACCCAGGCGGGGCCGGGCGACATGTCCCAGATCGAGGCGTAGAAGTCCTGGCCGTTGACCGAGTAGCCGCTCAGCTTGATCAACCGGTAGCCCTGACCAGCCAGGGA
>CAZNQC010000062.1:0-15247 GCA_964574825.1 uncultured Sphaerobacteraceae bacterium
CCGGGACGAGGTCTACACCTTCAGCCACGGTCTGGTGCGGGACGCGATCGCCGCCGAGTGGCAGGCTGGGCGGCGAGTGCGGGCTCACCGGCAGGCGGCGGAGGTGCTGGGGCGGCAGCCTGGAGCGTCGAGCGGCGATATCGCCCGGCATTACGCGGCGTCACGATCCCTGCCGGACGCGGAAGCGGGGATTCCGGCGGCGCTGGTGGCTGGCGACGAGGCGCTGGCCGGGTATGACTTCGGGTTGGCGGCGGAGATGTTCGGGATCGCCGCCGATCTGGCCAGCGAACAGGGAGCGGTGCGGCGGGGCGAGATCGAAGTCCGGCGGGCACTGGCGCTGCTGGATGCCTTGCAGATCGAGGAGGGCGAACGGGCAGCGGAGCGGGCGGTGGCGTTGTTGCGGGAGGGGCAGGTGTCCTCGCTGGTGCTGGCCGAGCATTGCTGGCGGTTGGCGCACACGATCAACGCCGTCGATGCCAGTCCGGCCCTGCGGAACGAGATTCGGGATACCGGCCTGGCGGCGCTGGGCGAGCGGCGGGACCTGCCGTGGGCCCGGTTGCGGTTGCTGGGCGATGCGCTGGCGGTGGTGCCGAATCCGACGCTGCACGTCGCGAAGTGGGAGGGCTACGATCCAGTCGCACGGGAAATCGTGTTGCAGCGTGGAACCGAGGAGGATCAGGCCCAGTCGTTCGAATCGTTCGATGCGCGGACACCGGCCGAGACCCGGGCCTTGATTGCTCGCGCCCGCAGTTGGCGGCACGCCCGGGCGACGTTGCGCGGCCTCACTGTTGCGGCCAACGATCTGACGTATCGGCAAGGTCAGTTCCGGCCAGCAGTGGGAGTCTGGCAGGAAATGCTGGATCTCGCCGAGAGCATCGGCGCAGTCGGTTGGCAGGGAAACGCTCTCAATCAGATCACCTTGCTGCAGATTGCGCTGGGCGAATATGCCGAGGCGACCCGGACAAAGCATCTAGCGGACGAGGTGAACGGCTTGCTGGGGAGCGCCAGTGATGCTGATGCCCTGCAGATGGAACGGGACTTCGCCCTGACTTGTTTCCTGGACGGAGACTGGCCTGGGTTGGCGCGGTTCTGGTTGGAATTTACCGCCGAGCCACCGCACGGGCTGGAGGCACAACTGGCAGTGCCGCTCTACGCGGCGATGGCTGCCGTGGCGGCGGTTCAGACAGGGACCAGCCTCAACCAGGCGCGACAGTTGCTCGATGCGGCAGCAAGTGTGGCCACCATTGAAGGCGTGCTGTTGGTCAATGGCATCGTTGGCTGGGGCGGAGAGGCCGTTTTTCGGCTGGGAGACCGGGTGCGCGCAGCGACGTTCGAGGGGCTTTCGCGCCAGCTGATGGAACAGGGGATGGGGGACTATCCGCAGACGAGCCTGGCTCTCACCCGCGCCCGGATGATGGCCGTGCAGGAGAAGGCCGAAACGCGTGCCTGGTACGATCGGGCCATTGTCTCGTTGGAAGAGTCCGGTCAACGCCCGCTTCAGGCCATTGCCCTGCTGGAACGGGGGTTGCTCCCGGCCACCGCTGCCTCGATTCGGACACGTGACCTGGGCCTGGCCGGGGCGATCTTTGCCGACCTGGGGATGACTACCTGGCAGGAGCGCGTGACCTCAGCGGGGACAGGTCCCACGGAGGCCGATCTCGGAGGGTTGTCGAAGCGGGAGATCGAGGTGCTGAATCTCGTGGCGCAGGGCTACTCCGACAAGCGGGTGGCCGATACGCTTTTCATCAGCCAGCGAACGGTGAATGCCCACATGCGGAACATGCTGACCAAGACCGATTCGGCCAATCGTACCGAACTCGCGGCCTGGGCCCAACGCATCGGTATACTGGAACTCCAGTAAGTTCCGGGTCCCTCCACAACCAGTTCCCAACACAACACAATGGACGAGGTGCAACATGGCGAGTCAGATCGATCGACGTGCGGCGTTGGCAGCAGCAGGCATGGGCGCTCTTGGCTTGACGGCGCTTCTAGCGGGGAATGCCTTGGCAGCCCACAGCAGTGGAGCCGGAATCGTGGCCGGTGGATCGCTTGCTGGTGCTGGTGATGATATCCAGTTTTCGGCGTTCGGAACCCGGATCGAGTACACCGATGGTCACGAGCCGTCACAAATCGGGACGTTGGCCTGGTACGATCCGGCCGGTCTCGATGGTGGGCCAGTCTCGCTGACCTTGGTGTCGGTTTCCAGCTATGGGCAAGGTGACGCCGATGACACGCGCGTGCTGGCCGGAACGGTGTCCGTGAACGGCGAGGGCGAGGTGCCCTTCTCGCTGACGCTGGTCGATGCCGGGCCGATTGGTGAGGCAGTGGACAGCGTTCACCTGGCGGTTGGTCCCGATGCAGCCGGTGATGGTGCGACGCCAGCCACCACCAGCGATTTCGTCTACGAGGCCTCCGGCGAACTGACGGCGGGTGACGTGCAAATCTTTACCGCCGATTTCTGACGCACGGAGAGGGATGACACGAGGTCATCCCCTCCAGGTGGCGGTCACCCGCGTTGGGGATCGTCCCAGGTGCCGGGGAGATCGATGAAGCGGTCCGAGAGGGCAGCGAGGTCGACCCGGGAGAGGGCGTAGCCGAACGCGCCCAGGGTCAGGACCGTGGCGGCGAGGCCAGCCAGCACCCCCGTGATGAATGCGCTCGTGAACTGGAGATCGGCGAGGTCGTTCCACGACTGGCGCAGCACCAGCAGGGTCAACGTGGCGAGCGCGACGGCCAGCACCCCACCGCTGATGACCATCAGTTCGCGCAGGCGATCCTCGCGCCAGTGGGCGAGGCGGCTGCTGGTCGCGGCGCGGGTGGGAGTCCGTTCACGCAGCAACACCAGGACCGCGCTGACCGCCGCACCCCAGCCGACCGCGACGAGAGTTGCCGCCATCACATCGCTGGGGCGGTGCCAGCCGGCGGAGACGGTGGCGGCACCGACCAGGGCGGCATAGATGCCGGAGATGATGCCTACCCATAGCCGATAGCGCGGCGGGGCCACCATCATCGCGGCAACGGCGATGGTCATGCCGACGGTGGTGTGGCCGCTGGGCAGGCTGTTGTGGGAAATGGCGGCGTTGGCGTCCTCCAGCAGGTGTGGGCGGGTGAAGATGACGCGCTTGAGCACCTGGGTGGTCACATTTGCACCCAGGATCGCCGCACCGATCCCGATCCCAAGTGGCCAGCCGCCACGCACCAGGCCGAGCAGGCAGAGGGTGCCCCCCACCAGAAACAGCGACAGGATGCTGATTGTTTCCAGCAGGTCGAGACTACCGTCGATGAAGGCAGGTGGCTGGCGGAAACGTCCGGCCAGGGCGGCATTGCCCGCGCGTTGGCCCCATGCGGTGCGCACGGCCAACCAGTACAGCACCAGCAACAGTACGACGCAAGCACCGGTCAACACACTCAGGCGCCGGGTGGCAAGTGCAAGCCAGGCTGGCGCAGACGAGACGGCAGGAAGGGTGGCCGCGGGCATTCGTGGTCAGCTCCGATCCAGGGAATCGTCGATATGAAAGGCGTGGCCGGTGCGATCGATGGCCGGCAGGGGTTTGTCTTCCAGCCAGGTGTGCACGATGTGGGCCAGCGATCGAGGGTGGCTGAAGTTGATGGCGTGAGCGGCGCCCTGCTGGATCACCATCATCATGTTCGGCAGGCTGGCGGTGGTTTGCTCCAGTTGCGTGATGCTGACGAGTGGGTCACGGCTGCCCGCAATCAGCAACAAGGGCATGCGCAGCTGATCCAGGTGGGCGCTGATGTCGTAGGCGGTCATGGCCTGGAAGAGACGCAGCGCGTTGATCGGGCCGAACCGGGCATATTCGGGCACGGCAATCCGCATCAGGCCGGTGCCCTCGCGTGAGCCGTCGGCCAGCAATTGGGCCGTTCCCCGCAGGAGGGGTTCGTTGTGTTGGCCGCCGGAGGGAGAAACGAGGACGGCGCGCTCGATGCGGTCGGGAACGAGGTTGGCGACCTCGATGGCGGTGACGCAGCCGAGGGAGTTTCCCAGCAGGATCGCTCGTTCGAGACTGAGCGCATCCATGAAGCCGACGACTTCCCCCGCAAGCTCCGGGATGTCGAGTACCCGGTCGGGGCTCGGCGAACGACCGTAGCCCGGCAGGTCCGGCACGTAGGTGGGATACCAGCGCGCCAGGCAGGCCGCGGCCGGTGCGAGGTAGCGGCCGGAGATGCCGAACCCATGCAGGTGAATGATGGGGAGGGCGTCGCCGTCCGCTGGTCCCGAAGCGGCGCGGTAGAAGATGGGATGGTTCCGGGCGATGGTCCAGTGCTCGGTGAGCGGCACGGGAGCATGGTCTGTGGAAGGCATGGGCATCCGGGCTAAACGCGGTCAGGCACGATGTGCGAGTCGGGGAGCTTCGCGTGAAGCTCCCGGCAGGTTTCCAGGATTCAGCTTAGCCTGCCGGGGCGCCGGGTGCACTGTTGGTCACTGGCTGGCAACCGGGGAGACCGCTGGGAGGTGTGGTGATGGATGCAGATTCGGCGAATTGGTCCATCAGGCGACGGATGTAGCCGCCGAGCGGCTGGCATCAACGACCTCAAGAATGCTGGCAATCACCAACTCGGGTTGATCCAGCATGATGTAGTGACCACTCTCCGTCGCCACGACCAACTCGCCGCCAGGAACCAGCTCGACCAGCAGGTCATGCGAGGCTCTCCAGCCCCGTTCGACACGGGCCGCGAATTCTCCGCCAGGATCGTCGGGGAGCGGCATGGACACTCCCCGTGTCAGGACAATAAAGGGCATCGATGGCAATGGGGTGATGGCGGTGGCTTCCTGCAGCAGGGTGACGGCTTCCGCGATGTCGATCACTTCAAAGCTGGAATAGGCACTCGCCGCCGGCGGGACTGCCTGGACCGCTTCCAGATAGGCCGCCCAATCCGTCGGGCCGAGGGTTTCCTGGAGCAACTCGGAGAATGGATCCACCAGCACCATGCCAACGATATCGTCCGGATAGGTTGCGGCGTACAGGCGTACCATCATGCCGCCCAGCGAATGACCGACCAGAACGATGGGACCTGTAATTCCTGCCGCATCGATGAGTGCATGAAGATCGGCCACGACATCGCGCATCGAGCGTGGCATCGGGACATCGTCACTGCGGCTCGGAATCACGGTGCCGGCATCGTCTGTGATGGGAGTGCCAGGTCGGTCGTAGGTGCAAACCCGCGTGGTTCCGGCCACTCCCTCCATGGTCATGATACGGGGATTGTCTGGTTGGGCCAGGTCATCGCGCCAGGTGATGCCGGGCGTTCGATACCCGGATTCCAGGATGACGGTGGGCGAACCGGTGCCACGACACTCAAGATACAGACGACGCCCGTGATCGATGTCCACGAGTCCGGAGAAGTCGCCAGTGATGGCCATGGGCGTGCCCTGAGCGGTTGCTGCAGGCCCAAGGAGCAACCCGACAACCACCGCAAGGCACAGGCTCGCCCAGAGGTTGATCCGGTCGGTGCGGGGCAGACCTGACGTTGGTGATGCTCCCGGTTGGTCTTTATTCATCGACGTTGTCAGTGAGGGGGGTGGAGGGTGATCCATTCATGAGCGGGTCTCCTGCTGCTACCGGGCGGATGACGCATGGACCCTGCTGGATACGACCAATCGGCAGGCCTATGGTGGTGTCGCCACCACGTGCTGGCCGATCTGGCAGTTTCAACTATATCAACGATCGTTGGTTGACAGAACAGGCATCTGGCCAGGGCTGGCCCGGATGTGCGCGACTGGCGCGATATCGACCTGGCGCACCGGCACAGGGACGAGGGCATGTCTCCACAGCGGGAGACATGCCCTCGTGTGAGGCGACGCGAGGTTACGGGATGATGCCGGAGAGTTTGGCGCAGCCGAGTTGCGACATCAGCGCCATGCCGGTGTACCACTTGATGCGGTGCCGGGTGGCGTCCTTGGTTTCGAGTTCGCCCACGGTTTCAACCTGAATCCCGCCGTGTTGCAGGCCAAGCACGCCGGTGCCCATGCCGGTCTTCAGCGCGTAGATGCTCGAGGCGTTGCTGCTGGAGCCCTGGGTCTGGGTATCCAGCACGAAGTCATCAACCACGATCGGGATGCCCTCGTAGGTGATGACCTGTTCGCCGAACTGGGAGACGGACGTCTCGATGATCGGGCCCGTGGTGCGTCGGAGCGATTTCAGCTGGCGACGCGTGCGGCGGGACATGATCAGCAACTCCGGCTTGCCAGGCCGAACCAGATCGATCATCTCATCCAGCTTCTCGAGCGTGATCGTGGCGCCGTTGGTGCCCATGGTGACGGTTTGACCACCGGGGATCAGCTTGTTGATGCCATCGAAGCTCTTGGCGTCGACAGCGACGTCGCCATTGATGAACGTATCGGCGAACTTGTGAGCCACGGCCTTGGCGCGGGAGGCGATCACCTCGGCCTCGACGTCGTTGGTGTCGGCGTAGGTGGCCTGGAGGAAGTTGTCGACGTCGGCATCGCCGCCGATCACGGTGAGGGCGGTCGAGACGCTGGTGAAGGTCGGCGTGGCTTCGGCCCAGGTGTCGCCGACCACGTAGAAGTTCGCCGCGGGCATCACGTTCTCACGGGTGTAGCGAACGCTGGTGCCGGTGACCTCCATGAACGGCAGGTACTGAAGCACGGGTGCTTCCTTGACGATGGTTTCGATGACACCGCGAACGAGCAGGTCATTGGCGAGGCGTCCGGCCTCGATCTGGGTGATGGCCATGATGAATCTCCTGCGATGAACGTACGGAACGGATTAGCTGGTGGCGCGATTGCGCAACCCGACCTGGATCTTGAGCGCGGTTGGCATCCGGTCGGGGTCGAGCGGGGCGGGAACAGACGCACCGGCCGGGACAGAGGGTGGCGCCGGTTGCAGGCTGTCGGTCAGGCGGGTGTAGGCATCGTTGGCTGGCCCGACGCTGGCGAGGAGGTCTTCGATGCTGGAACCGGTGACCAGTTCCGGCACCACATCGGGATGAGCCTTCAGCACGAGGTCACGAATGGCGGCCAGAGTGGGATCGGGGTCGGGGGTTGGATCAGACAGGTCGGTGACGATGGGTTCGAGATCGGACATGCGGAGTCTCCGGTGCGAGAAACGAATGGAAGTGCCGGGTTGTGGGGACCCGGCACTATTCGTACGCATCGAAGGGCCGAAATCTCGCCACATTGGCCGAGATTTCTCGTACGTACACCCAGGCGAGGTGTTTTTGAGCTGTGAAAGGGGGTATCAGAAGGGTGGAACGAGGATAAACCGCATGTAACAACCCGAACGAAAAATGCGTAGAGGTCGACTCCATGTCGACCTCCCCATGCAACTTTCTCGTATCGACCGTCCAGGCAGACCACACGAAGAGCCCCGGGGAGTGCGATGGCGGACACTCCCCGAGGTGGTATCAGGAGACGAGCCTACGGCAGGAAGGGGTCGCCCGGAAGGTCACGGTCGCGCCAGGTCTTCTCCAGCTTCTCCAGCAACCGCAACCAGACTTCGCTGACGGTGGGATAGGAGGGCACGGCATGCCACAGCCGGTTGAGCGGCACCTCGCCCACGATCGCGATCGTGGCGGCGTGAAGCAGTTCGGCGACATCCTGTCCGGCGAAGGTGGCACCCACGATGACTCGCCGCGCGGGATCGACGACCAGTTCGGCCCACCCGGTGTAGCCATCGGCCAGCAATCCGGCCCCGGCCACATCGATCGGCAACTCGATGGCGAGGATGTCGTCGTAGCGCTTGGCGGCGGCTTCCTGCGAGAGGCCGACCTGCGCGACCTCCGGATCGGTGAACACCACCTGCGGCACGGCCACCTCGTTGGCAACGGCGCGGTAACGCGTCCAGCCGCTGGTGGCATCGACCGGGGCGCCCTTGGCCCGCGCCGCGATGGCGTCGCCGGTGGCGCGGGCTTCGTACTTGCCCTGGTGGGTGAGGAGTACCTTGCCGGCGGCGTCCCCCACGGCATAGAGCCAGTCGCTGTCAAGGCCGTCGACCAGGCCCGTGTCATCGATCTCCAGATGGGTTGGGTCAAGTCCGAGCGATTCGAGGCCAATGCCGGTGATGGCCGGTTTGCGGCCGGTGGAGACGAGCAGTGCCTCCGCTTCGACCCCGCTGCCGTCATCCAGGTCGGTCCGGATCAGGCCGGAGGCAGCTTGCGAGACGTGGGTGGGTGAGACTCCGGTGCGAATCTCAATGCCGTCGCGCTCCAGACCCTGGCGCACGAGATCGACGGCTGGTTGTGGGATGCGCCCCAGCAAGCCGGAACGGGCGAGGATGACGACCTGCGATCCGAGTGAAGCGTAGGCCTGCGCCAGTTCGACGGCCGCCACACCGCCGCCGATGACGGTGAGGCGAGGAGGCACCTCGTGGGCAGAGGTTGCTTCGCGCGTGCCCCAGAACTGCACCCCATCGAGCCCGTCGATGGGCGGAACGGACGGTGCCGAGCCGGTGGCAATCACGACGGCATGACGGGCGCGAATCTCGGTCGCCGGGACTTCATCCGGTTGGACGAGGACGGTGCGCGGACCGGAAATGGTCGCCCGGCCGCGAACGAGGTCGATGCCGGCGCCGTTCAGCCATGCAACCTGGCCGGCATCGTCCCAATTCGACGTGAACCCATCACGACGGGCAAAGACGGCGGCGGGATTGAGCGAGCCGGTGATGGCGGTATCCGCTCCGGCCACGCGGCGAGCGGCTGCCAGGGCGGCGCCAGGACGAAGGAGGGCCTTGGAGGGCATGCAGGCCCAGTAGGAACATTCCCCGCCGACGAGGTCCTGCTCGACGATGATGCAGGAGAGACCACCCTGCACGACCCGGTCGGCGACATTTTCACCGACCGGTCCGGCCCCGATCACGACAACGTCGGTTTCCCTGCTCTGCGTGGCTGCCATCGAGTGCTCCTTTGGTGGGTCCCGGTCAGTGGGACGAACGGAGCGAGTGTGCCAGAGGCGGATTCCGGAAAGGTGGCCATCCGGGGAGTGTCGGTGCCTCTGGCTGCCTCGTTTGGGTCACTCAGTTGGCCGGTTGGGGCGCTCCGGGTGTGTCCGTTTCGGGTGCGGGTGAAGGCGTGGCCGAACGATTTCGACGCCAGAAATGGCTCCGGGCCGGATCGGCTTCAAGGGTGCCTGCGGCCTGCTTCTCGGCCCGCAGTTCCAGGTAGTAGAGCGTCGAGGCGATCACCGCAATCGGGTAGCAGATCGCGTAGATGAGACCGGAAATGAGACCGGCGGTTTCGATCGAGACGATGGACGTGACGAAGAAGGTCATGCCGATGATCGGTCCGGGAATACCGGAGGTGACGGCGACCAGGATCGCCATGCGCAGGGTGGACCACCAGTGATGCTTGCTCAGGCGCCGGCTTTGGTGGCGGGCCTGCAGCACCCGGGCATCGTTGAGGATGGCTGACTGGGACGACCAGAACCATTGGACGTTCTTGTAGATGGCGATGGGGATGCCAATGACGGTGATCGCCAGCAGGATCAGGATCACCGCATTGAGGAGGTTGATGCGCAGGAGCACCCACCACTTCGGCAATGCTTCACGCCAGATGGAAAGCAGGCTCCCTTGTTCGCCGTTCACGAACCGCTCGGTGAGGATCATGATGATCGGGGCGACCAGCAGCGTGAGCATGAATTGCTGGAAGGTCCCGATGCCGAAGGAGGTCAGTCCGGTGGCGATATCGGCGTTCGAAGGTGCCTGCTCACCCCAGAGATTGCGCCAGGCCATGTTGATCCAGTTGGCGATCACGGCAATCACGATGAGCCAGATCGAGATGGGCAGGTAATGGCTCAGGTGGCCGAAATACTGGCGAATGGCGCGGGCGATCTGGTGGCGGGCCCAGAAGGCGAACCAGAGGATGCCGCCCAGGGCGACGGCCGTGACGGCAATGGTGATCCACGGGCTCATCGGGAACAGGGTCGCGGCGGTTCCGCCAAGCGACGTGAGGTTGCAGAACAGGCCGGACGGACCGGGACCGATCGTCTCGTTGTGGGGCACCGCCAGCGAGAATGCCCGGATGTCGTCGGTCCAGCTGATGGGAGTGTCCCACTTGGTGCCGGCATTGGGACCGAACGGACCGTTGAATTCCCACGACTGGTGTTGTCCCCACCGACCCTCGAAGGTGAGCCAGGCCAGCGGGCTGTCGGCGGTGATTGAGGCAGTGTCGTTGGGGATGAGGACGATATGGGTGGGGGTGGAAAGGGTGTCGAGCTCCGGGTTGATCCGGTCGCAGCCGAACCCGGAACCGCCCGAACCCCAACCGATCCAGACCGCAGAGCCGAAGTAACTGGCGTGTGACCCGGCCGCGGAATAGATGTTGACGTGGTTGCCGTCGCGCTGGACCTTGTCGGCGTCCCAATCGGCGTGTTCGCCGCCACCGTGCTGGGCAAACGAGATCTGCACGGGTTCCAGGTCCTGGTCCAGCACTTCCTGGGCCGAATCGGCCTCGAAGTGGAGCTGGATCATCTCCCAGTCACTCTCGTGGGTGTTGTTGAAGTCGTTGTAAACCCAGTAGAGCCAGTACTGGACGACGATTTCACCCGGCCGATCGGCTTCGGTCGCAACCCGGGCGTAGACCGATGGCTCGGTGCCGAGTTCCTGGTAGCGAGTGCGGGACCATTCCTCATAGTCGCAGCCGGGCAGGCGCGAGTTGCCGGGGAAATCGAGGAAGTAGCTATCGTCGAGGCCGTACAGGTCGGCGGCGGTGGGGGCGGTCATCACCTCACGGGTGACGGTCTTGCCGTTCTCCGTGACCCGCTGCATGAGGCGAACCTGGGGATCGCCCAGCACCACGTCCACGGCAACCGGGAGGTATTGCTCGCCATCGGTGGAGCATTCGATGTCCTGCGTTTTGATGTTGAGGATGGGCGCGAATTTCTCGGCGAGCTGCAGGTCGGCCGCAGTGGTGCCGCTGGGGAGTGCTGCCGCCGGACTGGCCACGGGACTGGCGGCCGGTGATGCCACGGGCGGCGTGGCCGATTGGGCATGACTGTCACGCGAGGTGAGCGCCACCTGGCCAATCATCAGCATCACGGCAACCAGCACCGCGAGCGTCGAGAGACGGCGGCGCGACAACGAGACCGGGCTGGCTGGCATGAGTGGAACCTCGCGACGGAGACGGCTGCAGTTTGGGACCGAAAATACCTGTCTCCATCATGGCGGAGCATGGCTGATCTGTCACCCCGGTGGCGAGTTGCCGGGGATGAATGGGGGATTGAGCCTGGACCAATGGGACTAGACCCGCGGCGCGGCGATGTCCCCAAGCGACGCACTGGACATGATCCAGCTGATTGTGACCAACACCTGAGAACACTGCCGATCAGGCTGCCAGGGCACCAACGTGACACCGATGGAGCCTCTGGGGTGGGTGCGTGATGGCCTGGTGGCCCGGTCGTCTTCTGGCGGATGACCCCGGCTCGGCGTGGGGCTCGCGTCACACACCAAGCTTGGAAGGTTTTTGGAAGGTCGAGCCGATACAACCGGAGCGAACGGGAGCACCCGTGCTTCGTTCGGGCTCTGCTGGCCAGCCCAAAACACTGTGTGTGAGGAGAAATCGACGATGAGACGGACCATGTTGATGAGAGTTGGCGTGCTGGTGATGCTCGTGTTGAGCATGGCTGGCAGTTCGATGATCGCCGCGGCCCAGGACGCATCTCCGGAGTCCGGAGCGTCCCTGCTCGAAGGACTGGGGCTGCCGGTGCTGGAAGTCACTGTCACGGCGGAAGGGATCGAGGCTCCAGCCGAGATCGCCGCCGGACCGGTGCTGCTGGTTGCCCACAACGAAACGGAGGGATTCCTGACGGTCGATCTCGTCCAGCTCCCTGACGGAGCCACCGTGGAAGACTATGTGGCCATTACGGAGAGTGAGGATGGATCGGTGCCCGCGTGGGCGGCCGATCTTGTCCTGGCCGGATATGCCGAGGCAGCGCCAATGGCGAGTGGCATCGTTGCATTCAGCCCGGGACCGGGCGAGTGGACGCTTGTGGCGGCCGGTGAGGTCGCGATTGCCGAGCCTTCCGCCGCGCTGACCGTGACCGGTGAGACCGATGCTGCTGCCGTGGATGCGGTACCGGCTGATCTGGCGGTGGACATGGGTCACTACACGTTCGACTTCCCCGACACCGTGGCCGCTGGGCCGCAGGTGTGGAAAGTCACCAATTCGCATGATGGCGTGCTCCATCACGTGATCGTTGCCCAGACCGACCGGCTTTACACGGTGGAAGAGGTGCAGGAAGGCATCATGGGCGACTTCAGCGGAACGCCAGTCGCCGACGGTTTCTCCCTCTTCGGTCTTGCCGAGGAAGACGCCGCCGCATCGCCGGTGATCTCCAGCGGGCAAACCATCTGGATCGAGGCGAATATGGAGCCAGGGTTCTACGTGGCGATCTGTTTCCTGCCCGATCCGGGCGGAGACATGCCACACCTCTTCGCTGGCATGATCGACACGTTCGAGGTGCCTGGAAACTAGCATTCGATCAGGCACGTACGCGATCGCCAGGAGCCCGGGCAAAAGCCGGTCCTGGCGATCGTCCTTTCTGGGGCGGCAGTGTTCTCGGATGTTGCCGGCTGGAGGGAAGAACCATGCATCATGCTGATGACCAGACTGGCGGCAGATCGAACCCGGGTCCCAACCAACGCCGGTACGACTCGTTTGTGGTGCGCCTGTGGTCCGATCCGGATGATGCGCACCGGCTTGCCCGGGTGGAAGTGCAACACGTGCAGACGGAGCGCACCTGGGAGGCGCAGGGGGTAGACCAGGCCGAAATCGCTGTCGCGATCGGCGACCTGCTGTTGGGTCCTCGCTGAGATTCCGGATTCCCGTCACCGCAGACCGTGGTTCAGGCTCCCTGTGATGCCTGGATGATGGCCATGGCCACGACGGAGGCCGCCTGGATCATCAGGGCGATGGTGGCCCGGCGGTTCCAGGTTCGTTTCTGCTTCAGAAGGTGTTCTGTGTTGACGCAGGCAATGGCCAGCGATTTCGTGATGTCGTAGCGAACATCGTCGGGAGCCATGCTGATCAACCGCTCCCAGTTTCGCTGGGCGTCCATGGCCAGATTGTCGGCTTCACCGCGACCGACATTGATGGTGGCAAACCCGCCAATCGCCAGCGCAATGGTGTAGACGATGACCACGACCACCACGGCAATCGCCAGGCCAGGCGTATCGGCGCTGAAATTCGCGTCGGACGAGGTGACCCGCTGGAGGCTCAGGCCAAACACGCCAAGAAGCAGGGTCATGGTGGTGGTGCGCCAGGTGGTGCGCCCCTCCAGCGCGGCAATTTCGCGCTGCTGCTGACCGTCGATGAACTTGTAGTGCTCCCCGATCAACGTCAGGGTGGCATCCGGAACCTGGTGATGGTCTTCCGGGTCGGCGAGGCTCACCCCGAGCCGGTAGGCATGCGGATCGACGACCGCGCGGAGTCGATGCGGGATGTGCGGCTGGTGTGGCATCCAGTCCTTCCTGGTGAGTGCGAGGCCAGCAGGTGGCCCGGGACGGGCGCCTGTGCGACAGTACAGCGGCTGCCCGATGAGGCAGGGAAGATCGGTCCCGTACGCATGGAGCATACCTGTGGTTGAGTCAACCGGCGTGAATGTGGTGCTGGAAACAGCATTCGGAACTATCGTGGTGGCGCTGGATACTGCGCGGGCACCTCGCACGGCGGAGAACTTCCTCTTCTATATCGACGGCGGATTCTACGATGGCGGCAAGTTCCACCGCACGGTGACCGCCGACAACAATGCCAACACCAACCTGCGGGCCGAGAAGATCGGCGCGGGTATCGACCCCAAGGCCGACAGTCGCAAACTGCCCAACGATGCGATCGCCATTCAGGTGATTCAGGGCGGAATCAATCCCGACCGGTCGGACGAGCAACGGGAGCCGCTGGCGCTGGAACGCACCAGCGAGACCGGCTTGAAGCACCTCGACGGCACGATATCGATGGCCCGGTTCACGCCGGACAGCGCGGTCTCCGATTTCTTCATCTGCATTGGGGACACGCCGGAACTCGACTTTGGCGGCCAGCGGAACCCCGACGGACAAGGCTTCGCGGCATTCGGCCAGGTGATCGAGGGAATGGATGTGGTGCGTACCATTCAGCAGCAACCGGCCAACGGGCAAACGCTCGATCCGGTGGTGCCAATCGTGCACGCACGTCGCCGCGCGTAGCGCCGACCGCGTAGGCGGTTGCGACAGACAGCTGCTGGCCAACGCATCTGTTGCCAGGGAGGGGCGAGCGGGATTTCCGCCGCCCTTCCTCTGTTCCCTGGGTGTTCCCTGGTCCACCGGCCTGGAAGCCGTTGGGACCGTGGTGCCTGGCTGGACAAGGAGTCATCGGCTCGACAGAATGGAGCCCATTCCAGCATGGGCCATGCATTCCTGCGTCGCATAGGAGTCGGGAGCCACCGTGAAAACAGGTCGCCGGGTGTGAGCGAGGGTGAGAACGACCTCCGGCTGTGGGCTGGTTGGCTGGCGGCCGGCCTGGCGGGAGTGGGCCTGGTGTGGATGACCTACTTTGCCATCGACACCGGCTTCGACTGGCCAACGGCCGGTTGGCTGGTGCTGGCGCTGGTGGTGACCGGCGTGACGTTCGCACTGTCATCGGTGCCATTGGCCGGGCTGCTCGTTCCCCTTTCACGATCGGCGGAACCGTGGCGCTGGTCTCCGTCACTGTCTCCGGTGCGGATTGCGCTGGGGATCGCGGCGGGGGTGACCATCGGGTGGGCGATGCTGGTGGAGCATGCCGCTGGTGCCGGTCGGGTTGGCTGGGGTGTGGGAGTACCGTGGTTGGCGGGGATGTTGCTCGCCGGTCTGTGTGCCTGGTGGCCGAATATCGGTCGCCCGGAATGGACGCATCGCGCGGCCTGGACCCTTCCCGGTGTGGTCGCCTGGCTCGGTGTTGCGGGCGTGGCCCTGGGGACGCGGCTGGTCTGGCCGGGACAGTTCCCGTCAATCGTGGATGGGGACGAAGCGGTGTTCCTGCACATGGCGCGGGACGCACGATCGGGGGAGATGGCCAACCCGTGGGCCACCGGCTGGTTGGAGGTGCCCAATCTCTACCCGGCGGCGATGGGCTGGCTCTCGCACCTGACCGGCGATTCATTGGCTGGGTACCGGCTGCTGATGGCCCTGGTGGGCGCAACGACGGTGCTGGCAACCTGGCGGCTGGGGCGAGTGGTGGTGGGTCCGGAGGCGGCGCTGGTCGGCGGATTGGTGCTGGCGGTGATGCCGATGCACCTCTTTTTCACCCGCACGGCCCTGTTTCA
>CAZNQC010000062.1:15347-16734 GCA_964574825.1 uncultured Sphaerobacteraceae bacterium
ACCATCGCGCCGCTGGTGGTGACGTACCTGCGCTATCCGCCAGCGTTCTCCGGACGACTTGAGGTGACCTCGATCTCCACCACGGGCGACTGGGTGACAGACCCGGTTCAGGCCGTGCTGTCCCGGTTGAAGGACGCCGCATTCATGCCGTTCCTTGGGAACTACGTGGTGTTCTACCTGCACGATCCGCCCCTGCCTGGCTGGCCGGAGGCGTTGTTGCTGGTGTTGGGGGGAGCAGGATTGCTGGCGACCCTCCTGCGCACGCGCACCTGGCAGGTGGCGGCCTGGCTGGTTGTGCCGGAAGTGGTGCTGATAGGGGTGCTGGGTCAGGTCGACGTGGTGGAGCCGCACCGGCTGCTGATGGTGACGCCGATCTGGGCGTTGGTGATGGGTGTCGGAGTGATCACAGTGGCCCGCTGGCTGGGCGCGGTGCCATTGGAGTCCTGGCGCCGGCTGCCAGTCGCTCCAGCGGTGATGGTGGCATCCGTTGTGGCGCTGGTGGTGCTCAACCTGCCGTGGGTGTACTCGAACGACCGGATCGTGGCCAATTGGGGAGGTGTGCCAACCGTTGCGGCCTGGGACCTGGGCTGGCGGCTGGACGACGAGCATCCACCGGTCGTCGTGCTGGCGGGGCCACCCTTCGTCCTGGCCTATTCCAACCCCGCGTTCGGGTTCGAGGCGCCCACCGCGACGATGACCGAAATCATCGATCCCGTCCGCGATGCCGCCGATCTCCCGCCACTGACGCCGGACTCCTTGCTGGTGTTGGTGCCGGAACGATTGGCGGAGCGGTGCGTCATCGAAGCCGCATTGCCGGCAGCCCTCGTGTTCGAGGCGCGGGCAGCGAATGGCACCCTGTTGTATGTCGCCTATAGCGTATCTCCCGCGCCTGGCTGGTCGCTGGCCACCTCTCCAGCCGGAACCACGGTTGAACTGGTTGCTTCGATACCCTGCGATCAAGCCCGAAACCACGAATTCACATTCGGACAATGATTGACTTTGGGGCAATCATGCCCAATGATGTGGTGTGAGTTCCGCGCATGGGGAACTTGTTGGGTGGAGAGGACAGGACAATGCGTCAACGAGGCTGGTTACGCCTGGCGATGGGAGTCGGTGCATTGCTCATGGTGCTGTCCCTCGCTGCGGGGGCAGGCTCCCCGGTAACGGCGGAATATGCCGACTGCATCACTCCATCCCCCACGATTCCCGCCACTGAAACGCTGGTGCCAACCAACACTGCCACGGCGACGTCCACTGACGCGCCGACCCCGACGAACACAGCTACGATCACCGATACCCCAACGAATACGGCAACTGCCACGGCCACGAACACGGCAACCCCGACGGAAGTCATCCCGACCGCCACCGCGACGAATACATCCACGCC
>CAZNQC010000063.1:0-15020 GCA_964574825.1 uncultured Sphaerobacteraceae bacterium
TAGGGATCGTTCTCGTCGACGAAGGCATTCTTGCCCGTGGACGGATCGATGAAACCAAACGACTGGTGAACGTGCATCCCCGAGCCATTGATACCGGCAATCGGCTTCGGCATGAACGTGGCATGCAGGCCATGCTTCTGGGCGATGGCCTTCAGGATGTACTTGAAGGAAACGGCGCGGTCGGCGGTGGGAATGGCCGGTCCGTACTCGAAGTCGATTTCGTGCTGGCCAATCGCCACTTCATGGTGGCTGGCTTCAACCTCGATGTCCATGGCGTCGAGCGCAACGACCATGTCCTTGCGCACGGTGGAGGCGAGGTCAGTCGAGAGATCGAAGTATCCACCATGGTCGTGCGGAAGCGGGTTGATGCCCTCACCGTTGGTTTCGAACAGGAAGAATTCGAGTTCCGGACCAACGTTGTAGGTGTAGCCGAGTTCGGCCAACTTGCCGAGCTGCTTCAGCAGGGCGTGGCGGGGATCACCGGCAAACGGCTCGCCGTTCGGAGTGTAGACCCAGCAGATCACGCGGGCCGTCGTAAATTCGCCGCGTTCCCAGGGAATGATCTTGAAGGTGGAAAGATCGGCTTCGAGGTACATGTCGGATTCGGCGATGCGCGTGAATCCGGCGATCGACGATCCGTCAATCCACTGGCCACCTTCAACAATATGGTCGAAGATCTTGGCTGGCACCGTGACGCTCTTGACGATGCCCATCACGTCGGTGAACTGAAGGTTGATGAACTTGACCCCTTCAGCCTCGATAAGCGCGTAGATTTCCTCTGGCGTGGGGCTGGGGCCAACCAGCGTGGTTCGATCGAGTTCAGCCACCGTCGTCTTACTCCCGCTTGTCAATCGCCACGACCGACCCATCTGCCAGCCGCTCCGAAATTGAACCTGCTTGAGCCTATCGCGGTCGACGGAGGGTGGTCATGGTGCAATGTGATGAACTTCACAGATCGGAATTGTGCAGTCTGCACATTTTTGGCAATTCTTGGGCGATTTCACCTAAAGAACCGACCGATTGCCCGATGCGCTGTGCTCATCGCCCAAAACGTTTTCATTCATTTTGGGTTCCTGGGTGGATCAACTCGAACCACGGTCCGGGCTCCATCGGCAGCATGCGGCTGAATGGTGTACTGGTCCAGGGTCCGGGTCGTATGCGCCTGTGTTTCACGAATTCATGAATTCACAAATTCGGCATTTCGTTGATTCCATGGGCTTTTCAAGGCCGGATTTTGTGCGACTTCGTGCGGAATGGAACCGGGGCGGCACGATGGGTCTCTCGGCAAGAATCGAACCGACAGATCCTTCGCTCCCCTGAGGACGGGCTCCGTTGGCCCCTACTGGGACCGCTCGGTTGGTGTCCATACCTATCGTACGCATCGAACAAGCGAAATCTCGCCATCTGAAACGAGATTGGTCGTACGTACGGGGCGAGCGGCAGGCGAATCGAACGCAACGAGGGCGTGACCGTCGAGCGTGGCGGCGAGAGGACCGGCAACCGCCGGACACGATTGCTCACGTCCGGCGGTTGTGCACGGCCAGGCTGGCGAATACCCCCGAGCGATCAGCCTTCGAACGGCTCAAGCCGCCCCTGATAGATCAACATCGCCGGAATGGCGTCCGCGTATGGGCTGTTCCTCATGATCGGATCATCGTCGGCCGGCCAAACATCTACCCGCACGCCTTCGAGGGCAGGGGTGTTGCCATACCGCTCGTAGAGGGGGATCTTCGGCAACAGTTCGTTGTAGACCTGCGCCATCAATGTGACGTCAGCCTTCTGGGCTTCCACATCCAATCCAAGAGCAGAATTGACCACCAGTTCGTTCAGATCCACCAACCCGGCCACCTCGGTTTCCTGCTCCAGCGGGAAGGCGATGCCCTCACCACCGTTGTTGACGGCCAGCGTGTTGTTGGTGAAGAACGCCTCGGCGAAGGCGAAATGCGGGTGGGGGTTGTTGGATGAGCCCCAGGCACGAATGGCCAGGTCAAAGTTCCCCTGGTCGACATCGATTGGCTGCTGGGTAAACGTGACCGCCCGTGGCTCGATCTGGAAGCCAAACGTGTTCAGCTGATCGGCCACTGATTGACCGGCCGCGACGGAGTTGACATGTTCGGCCGGGAACAGAAGCTCGAACGCCGCCGTATCGCCATTTGGCAGCTTCCAGGTGTCGCCATCCTTGGTCCAGCCGGCTTCTTCCAGCAAGCTGGTGGCAGTTTCCAGGTTCGGCTCATACGGGTTGAGTGAGGCGATGTCCTCCTCCGATAGCCAGTTGTGGATGATGTTGTCGCTGAATCCGGTGTAGTACTGGATCGCCACGCCGGAGTCGGCCTGGGCAAAGAAGCCGACCTGATCACTGTCGATGATGTAGTTCAGCGCCTGCCGCACGCGCACGTCGCCGAACGTGTCCGGGAACTTGGCAAAGTTCATCACAAGCGCCGGACCGGAATAGATGGGTGGACGCAGGATGCGGATGCCCTGGTTGATCATTTCCTGCTCGGTGGCGGGGGCGAATGCATGCGTGGCGTAGTCGACATCGCCATTCAGCACCACCGCCGAGATGGTGTCGGTTTCCCCATTGAAGTTGATGATGCGGTCGAACGGTGCGTTGTCAGCCACCCACGACTTCTCGTTCTTCACGAGTGTCATCTGCGAGTTCGTGATGCTCGCCTCGTCGATCATGTAGGGACCGGACGCCGCCGGAAGGTCCGGGCGGTACTGGTTGAATTGCTCCAGCAGCTGCGCGCCATCCGGGTCATCGATCGTGAAGCCTTGTTCCTTGAAGACCTGGCGTGCCTGTTCGGCCCACTCACCGAACGAGGACGATGGCCGGGGCGGAAGGGCACGGATGATGTAGCGTTCAACCACCGTGGATGGCACCGAGAGATGCGCATGGACGGTCAGATCATCAACGGCGACCACGTCATCGATGTACTGCCAGAGCGTGTTCGACACAATTTTTGCACACCAGAGCGTGTCGACCACATCGGCCGCGGTGAACGGGGTATCGTCGCTCCAGACCACGCCCTCACGCAATTTGACTTCGAAGGTGTTGGCCGGCGTGGCATCGGCCGCAGGCGTGCCCGGGGCATCGGCAAAGGTGTCGCTGGTGATGAAGCCCCATTCTGTTGCCAGCAATGGCAGCCACTCATCGTCGGACCAGACGTACATGCCAAGCGGAGCCAGGATCAATTCGCCGTACACCGTTCCTGCCGGCGTCAGGATGCCATCGGTGACGAAGGTGTTGAAGTGGCCACCTGAGCTCGTGTCGATATAGGGGAACGCACCATGGAACTCGAATCCTCCGTCCTGAGCGCGAACGACCTGGCCACCGGCGGCGATGGGTCCAGCCATCACCGATGCCATCGAACCACCAGCCAATACTGCCGCGCCGAGTGCGGCCGCACCCGTGCCCATCAGGCGTCGTCGTGAAAGCGAACCATCCAGTGCCTGGGTTGTCACGTTTCGCATTGCGTTCGACATGGGACCCCTCCTATGAGATCGACAACTTTCTCCCGGCGCCTGATGGCGACGACAGAAACACTGTGGCTGCGCAGACGCAGGCAGTTCGCCGGAGACAGGCTTGCCACTGCTGCCCTGAACTCACCAGGAACCGACCTTGTCTCGCAACCTCTTGAACCGATGTGTATGCGGCCAACTATAGCATCACCCCAAAATGACAACCGCCGGACACGATTGCTCGCGTCCGGCGGTTGTGTGTGGTCGCGCATGGCACTTCGCGCGAGCATCACCTGAATTGGGTGACGGATCGCACCGCAATGATGCGATCCGTCGGGGAGGACTAGCCTTCGAACGGCTCGAGCAGACCCTGGTAGATCAGCATCGCCGGAATGGCGTCCGCGTACGGGCTGTTCTTCAGGATTGGATCGTCGTCAGCCGGCCAGGCAGCAACACGCACGCCTTCGAGTCCGGCGTTGTTGCCGTAGCGTTCGAACAACGGAATCTTCGGCAGCAGCGTGTTGTAGACCTGAGTCATGGTGGCGACATCGGCCTTCTGGGCATCGATGTCGAGACCAAGGGCCGAGTTCACGACCAGTTCGCTGAGGTCGACTGTTTCACCGTCGATTTCCTGCTCCAGCGGGAAGGCGATGCCCTCACCACCGTTGTTGACGGCCAGCGTGTTGTTGGTGAAGAACGCTTCGGTAAATGCGAAGTGCGGATGCGGGTTGTTCGACGAACCCCAGCCGCGAATCGCCAGGTCGAAGTTGCCCTGGTCGACATCGATCGGGTGCTGCGTGTAGGTCACTGCGCGCGGCTCGATCTGGAAGCCGAAGGAATTCAGCTGATCGGCCAGGGCCTGACCAGCCGCCGACCAGTCAGCGAACTCAGCCGGGAAGGAAAGCTCGAAGGCAGCCGGGTCGCCGGTTGGGGTCACCCAGTTGTCGCCGTCCTTCGTCCAGCCAGCTTCTTCGAGCAACTGGGTGGCGGTTTCGAGATTCGTTTCGTACGTGTTCAGCGTGGCGAGGAAGTCGTCATCCAGCCAGTTCGGAACCAGGTTGTCGCTGAAACCCGTGTAGTACTGAATCGGCACGCCGGAGTCGGCCAGCGAGAAGAATCCGATTTGGTCGCCATCAATCGCGTAGGCGATGGCCTGGCGGGCACGGTAGTCACCGAACGCTTCCGGATACTTGGCGAAGTTCATCAGCAACGCCGGGCCCGAGTACACGGGCGGGCGCAGGACGCGGATGCCGTTGGCCAGCATTTCCTGCTCGGTGGCCGGGGCAAAGCCGTGGGTGGCGTAGTCGACGTCGCCGGAGAGCACGACCGCCGAGATGGTGTCGGTCTCACCGTTGAAGTTGATGATGCGATCGAAGAGCGCGTTGTCGGCAATCCACGACTTCTCGTTCTTCACCAGCGTCATCTGGGCATTGGTGATGCTGGCCTCGTCGATCATGTACGGGCCGGTGGCAGGTGGCAATTCGGGCCGGAACTGGTTGAACTGCTCCAGCAACTGCGCGCCTTCCGGATCATCGACCGTCAGGCCCTGCTCCTTGAAGATCTGGCGCGCCTGCTCGGCCCACTCGCCAAATACTGCAGACGGGCGGGGCGGCAGCGAGCGGATGATGTAGCGCTCGACCACCGTGGATGGCACCGAGAGGTGGGCGTGAACCGTGTAGTCATCCACGGCGACCACGTCGTCGATATACCGCCAGAGCGTGTTGGAAAGAATCTTGGCGCTCCAGAGCGTGTCGACCACATCGGCTGCAGTGAACGGGGTGTCATCACTCCAGACCACGCCCTCGCGGAGCTTGATCTCGAAGGTGTTGGCCTCATCGGTCACTGGGGTCGCGTCTGCTGCAGGGGTTGCGGCACTGTCAGCAAAGGTGTCGCTGACAATGAACCCCCACTCGGTGGCGAGCAGCGGCAACCATTCGTCGTCGGCCCAGAAGTACATGCCGAGCGGCGCGTAGATCATTTCACCGTAGACGGTGCCGGTTGGCGGCAAAATGCCGTCAGTGACGAAGGTGTTGAAGTGTCCGCCCGACCCCGGATCGAGGTACGGATAGGCACCGTGGAATTCGAAGCCACCATCCTGGGCACGGACGGCGCGCCCACCGGACGCGGCCGGACCGGCCATCACCGATGCCACCGAGCCACCCGCGAAGACAGCCGCTCCGAGCGCGGCCGAGCCGGTGCCCATCAGGCGCCGGCGGGAAATGTTGCCGCCCATTGCGCGCTTGATCATGTTGTCCGACATCCGATTCCTCCTGTGAAACCGACTGCGTCGGGGCACCACGATGGTGCCTCGTCAACTCCCTCGCATCGTGGTGAGTCAAGCTCCCCGATGTTCGGAATCCGATCTGGATGGGTGAACATGCGTTCACCAGGACCCGCCGAATGTGTTTACCGTGTACGCGTGAAATATAGCACCGTCGTTCAAGGTCGCATTGTGCAAGGTGCTGCACGCGGGAAAGCACGTCCAGTTCCGGGCAAGGCAGCCCATCCAAACCTGGTGGAAGCCGGTTGGATGGTGCGCCCGACCAGAGACCGCTAATCGGCCGCGCTGGCCGCCTGGTTCTGGGCTTCGATCGCTTCGTCGAACATGGTGATGCCGTCTCCACCGTTCTCGATATCCCGGACCACGACATGGCAGGCCACCTCGCGCCCGTTTCCAACATCCACCAGGGGCGGAACCTTTGTATCGCACAGCCCCTGCTGCCAGAACGTGCAGCGGGGATGGAAGACACACCCACCCGGCAGGTTCGCCAGGTTGGGAATGTCCAGCGAACGGAGGTGCAGCTTGTTCTTCGAGCGAGTGAGGTCGGGGTCGGCTTCCGGGATGGCTGCGGCCAGCGCGCGCGTGTAGGGGTGCATGGACCGGCCGATGATCTGCGGCGTACGGCCGTATTCAATCACCTTGCCGACGTACATCACACCGACCCGCCCTTCCCAGGCGAAATACTTCACCACCGCCAGGTCGTGGGTGATGAAGAGGAAGGTGACGCCGAGTTCATTGCGCAGTTTGAGCAGCGTGTTCAGCAGCGAGACGCGAATCGAGACATCGACCATCGACACCGACTCGTCGGCGATGATCATCCGGGGGTTGAGCGTCATGGCCCGGGCGATGGAAATCCGCTGGCGCTGGCCGCCCGAGAGCTGATGCGGAAACTTGTCGATGAAGTTCTCAACTGGCCGGCAATCGACCAACTCCAGCAGTTCACCGGCCTTGGCAGTAGCCTCGCGCTTGCCCTTGACGATCTTGTGGTGCAGCAGCGGAGCGCGCAGGGTGTCGCCAATGGTATGGACGGGATTCAGGGAGGCGTAGGGGTCCTGATGGATGATCTGGACGGCCTTGCGGTACTCCTTGAACTCGGGTTTGGACATCTGGGTGATGTCCTTGCCCTCGAAAATGACATGGCCGGCGGTGGGCGTGATCATGCCCGCCGCCATCCGGGCGACGGTCGTCTTGCCCGATCCACTCTCACCCACCAGGCAGAGAATGTCGCTGGGGTTGAGCGTGAGCGACACATTGTCGGCAGCGCGAATGGTGCCCCGCTTGGTGTCGTACTCCTTGACCAGGTTCTGCAATTGCATGATCGGTTCTGGCATGGCGCGTTCCGTTTCTTCTGGGCTGGGTCGATTCCCCAAGATCAGGGCCGACGACAGCCGAGCCCACCTACATTGGATATTGCCGACCTGCCGGGGCTCGGCAGGTCGGCCCGTACAGGAGAGCCCTGACGACTCCTCATCGGTCTGCTAGGTCGATGCCATGTTGGCGGTAACGATCCGTTCGGCTTCCATCCGCTCCCAGATCCCCTGGTCCTTCGTGACCTGATCGGCATGGTGGCAGGCGGTGAAATGCGTTCCTCCCAGGTCAACCAGCGGCGGCCGTTGCGTGCTGCAGATCTCGGTGGCGTAAGGGCAACGGGGATGGAACGGGCACCCGGAAGGAATCCGCAACAGGTTCGGCGTAGCTCCCGGAATTGCGGCCAGCGGGGTGAACTCCTCGCCAACGATGGGGGGCACCGCGTTGAGCAGCCCCACCGAGTAGGGATGCTTCGGATCGTAAAAGACATCCCGCACCGGGCCGTACTCCACCAGCTCACCGGCATACATGGTCGCGACCCGGTCGGCCAGTTCAGCCGCCAGCGAAAGGTCGTGCGAGATGAAGATCATGGTGAAGTCGAGCTTGTCGCGCAGGTCCTTCACCACATCGATGATGGCCCGCTGGGTGAGGATGTCGAGGGCAGTGGTGGGCTCATCGAGGATGATCAGTTGTGGTTCCAGCAGCAGGGCCAGGGCGATGGACACGCGCTGCCGCATACCGCCCGAGAGTTCGTGCGGGTAGGAGCCATAGACCCGGTCGGCATCGAGCTGGACCGCCTTGAGCAGTTCCAGGGTGCGGTCGCGCACCTGCTTCTTGTTGGTGCGCCCATGTGCCCGGGCGGTTTCGAAAAACGTGTCGCTCACCTTCATCACCGGGTTGAGCGAATTCTGCGCCGCCTGGAACACCATGGCGCATTCGTTCCAGCGGAACTTGCGGAACTCCTTGTCGCTGATCGAGAAGAGTTCCTGCGTTTGCCCGTTGCTGTTGCGATAGGTGGCCTTGCCCTTCGAAATCCGGGCCGTGCGCACCAGCATGCGGAGCAGAGCAAAGCCCAGGGTGGACTTGCCGGAACCGCTCTCACCAATCAGGGCAACGGCCTCACCCTGCCGAATGTCGAGTGATACGCCCCGGACCGCCTGCATCCAGCCGGCCGGGGTTTTGTATTCAACCCAAAGATCTTCGACCGAAAGGATGACAGGGGCGGTCGATTCGGCGGTGCCTCGCATGGCATTCCGCCGGGTCTCCTCTTCCGTTCGCACCTTGCTGTTGTAGTCGGTAACCATGCGCTGTCCTTCTCGTTGCCGCCGTGCCGAATCGTTCCGTCTAGCCTTCGCGCAGGCGCGGATTGAAGACGTCCTCCAGGGAGCGCGACATCAGCACCAGGGAGAGCTGGAGCATGGTGATCATGAAGATGGGCGACATGATGAACCACATCGCATTGGGATTGTTGAGGGCACCCTGCTGGTAGCCCTGCTGGATCATGAGTCCCCAGTTGTTCCCCGCCAGCGAGACGAGACCGAGGAAGTAGAGGATGACCTGGCCGTAGATGGCTCCCGTCATGCCGGCCACGAAGTTGATCACGATGTAGCTCATCATGTTCGGCAGAACTTCGCGAAACAGGAGATGCGGGGTGCCAAGGTCGAGCATCCGGGCCGCTTCCACATACTCCCGCTCCTTGAGCGAAAGCACCTGGGCACGCACGGCGCGCAGCAGCGTCGGCCAGCCGGTGAGGGCCAGGATCAGCACCAGCAGCCAGGCCGAGTTGAGCTTGACGAAGGCGGCCAGCACGCCGAGCAGGATGATGGTCGGCACGGTCAGCACGATGTCGGTCAGCGTCAGCACGACGAGGTCGAACTTGCCGCCGATCATGGCGGCCAACGCGCCGAAGATGACGGAGATGGCGGTGGAAAGCAGGGCCGCGCCTGCCGCGACCAGCAGCAACGAGCGACCACCCATCACGATCTGGTACCAGGTGTCCTTCGCCATGTAGTCCGTCCCCAGCCAGTGATCCTTCGAGGGCGTGGCGAAGACGTTGCGGCCATCGCTGGGGTTGGTGCTGGGCATGAAGAACGGCCCGATGAACGCCAGCAGCAGGATGGCGAGAAAAACCAGGAAGGCGATGGTGCCGACCTTGTTGTTGGCGGCGAAGTTGCGCCAGAACGACCGAGGCTTCGGACTCTGGGCAAATTCGTTGGGGTCAGTTGCCGTCTGGACGTCGGCGGGTTGGATAACCTGATCGACCATGTAGCTCCCTACTTCCCGGAACGAATGCGCGGATCGAGCCGGCTGTACAGAAGGTCGGCGGCCAGGTTGGCCAGCACCACCGAAATCGTGATCATCAGGAAGATGCCCTGCAGCAGGGTGTAATCACGTCGCTGAATAGCCTGGAAGAGGCGCTGCCCGATGCCTTCGTACTGGAAGATCGGCTCCACCAGCAGCGAGCCACCAACCACGAATCCGATCGCGATGGTGAGCTGGGTGAAGAGGGGCAGGATCGCATTCCGGCCCACGTAGAAAAAGAGAACTCGCCACTCCGGGACCCCACGAGCGCGGGCGGCGGTGACGAAATCCTCTTCGAGGGCAGCGATGGTGGAACTCTTCATCAACAGCATCCAGCCACCAATGGATGTCAGCACGTAGACCGTGATGGGGAGCGAGGCATGGTAGAGCGCGTCGGTAAAGAAGCTCCAGGTGAAGCCCACCTCCTGCCCCGAGGAGATGGCCCCGCGCATTTTGGTGAAGGGAATCCAGCCCAGTCGCACGCCCAGCGTCATGATGATCACGATGGCGAGCAGGTAGTTCGGAATCGATTGGGTAATGGAGGCGAACCCGGAGAGGAGGCCCTCGGAGGTGGTGTTGCGGCGATAGGCCATCACCATCCCGAGGAGCGACCCAATGGCAAACGACAGCAGCAGCGCGGTGCCGACGCTGAACACCGTCCACCAGATGCGACTGTTGATGATGGAAATGACAGAGGTGCCGGGATTGGTCAGCGACTGCCCCAGATCCCCATGGGCGAGATCATTCAGGTAGTCCACATACTGAGCTGGCAGCGACTTGTCGACGTCGATGGAATACAGCGACATCGCCTGGTTCTTCGCGTCCTCGTAGGAGTACCCATACTGGGTCATCTGCTGGTTGATGTAGACCTGCACCGGATCACCGGGTAGCAGGCGGATCAGGAAGAAGATCATCGTCGACACGAAGAAGATCGTCAGAATCGCGCGAATGACGCGCCGGACCACGAAATTACCGGCAACCCGCCCGTACCAGGGCGCATCCTGCTTGGCGACATTCTGGATCGGCACACTCTCGGCCGTCAGATCGGCGATATCAGCCATCGCACTTCACCCTTTCCAAAGCTACGCCAAGCACACCCAGCGAGGCAGACAACTGTCCGCACCCCAATGTGCAGTCCCTCAATACTTGTGCATCACGCACCATTCGGCGTGCCTTGCCGGAAGGTGAGGCAAGGGTAACAGCCACGATTCCAGCCCTTCAACCAGAGGGTGGTGACGTGTGTACCGTATTCAGGAGCAATTCGTACCAGAGAGACATTGGCAGGCACGGGAATAGGGCGGTCATCACAGACCATGCCAGCTTCCAGCACTGACATCTGCGCCGCCCCATTTCCTCGTCTTCGATATCGTGAATCAGGACCCAACCGGTACGGGTGTGCCGGCTGCTGCCGAAGCATAGGCTGCCAGGGTCACTTCCACCGCTCGCAGCCCGTCGATGCCCGATGGCTGGGTCGGAGTGTCGTTCCGGATCGCGTCAACGAAGCCGCGCACCATCTCGGCATCCCCCACGCCTTCGACTGGCACCCAACTGAATTCGCCGGAGCGCCCGTCAGCCACTTCCAGGATGTCGGCAAAGGCGTCGAGCGAAAGAACGCCTTCTTCACCAATCACCTCGATCGTCACCCCGCCCCAGGTGGGCCAGGCGTCGGAGCGCGACCATGAGGTGTCGAGGCTGGCGGTGATGCCATTGCTGAGTTTCATCATCAGCAGGCCGGTGTCATCAACCTCGAAGTCGTAGATCCGGGTGGCGATCTCGGCGTAGACCTCGGTGATCTCGGCATCGAACATCCAGCGCAGGACATCGACGACATGGACGGTGTGGTCCATCACCGCGCCGCCCCCGGAGAGTTCCTTCTCCACGAACCAACGCTGCGGGCAGTAGCCCGGGTTGCGGGCGGTGACGATCAGCGGCTTGCCAATGGCGCCATTGCGGATGGCATCGCGCAGGGCCACGGTGGACGGAATGAACCGGACCGGAAAGGCCGTCTGCAACTTGACGCCATTCGCCTCGCAGGCATCGACCATCGCCTGGGCGTCTTCGATGGTGGTGGCCAGCGGCTTTTCACAGAGCACATGCTTGCCGGCATTGGCAGCGGCGATGGTGTGTTTGGCGTGGTTGACGTTCTCCGAGCCGATGATGACGGCATCGATGTCGTCGCGGGCCAGCAGATCATCGAGGTTGGGCTCGAACTCGGTGTTGAACTGGGCAGCCGCTTCCTGGCCGATGTGGGGCTCCGCGTCCCAGACGGCCGAGATCGAGACTCCGGGCAGGGTCAGCGCCCCGGCCGCGAAGCCATAGTTGTGGTGATGGGCGAAGCTCACGATGCCAAGCCGGATCGGAGCGAGGTGATCAATGCTCATGCGGGTCATTCCCTGGCCGGGTCTGCGCCGGCGTCACGCTGCGGGGATCAGGTCCCCGGCAGGCGATTAATCTGCGGCGATGGTGCCTTCGGCGAAGGAAATCGGCTGACTGGTGCGCATCGAGTCCAGCACGGCGTTGGCGAGGGTGATGGCGCGCACGCCATCCTCCCCACTGACCGGCACCGGCTCCCCCGTTCGCAGAGCCTTCACCCAGGCCACCACTTCCCGCTGGTGCGGACCAAGCACGCCAGGCCGGGCATAGATGCGGGCCGGGCGGTCGAGGTTCTCGGTCAGGGCGACGTTGCGTTCCAACACCAGAGTGGCCGACCGCTCGCTGTCGAAGCGAACCATGCCGTGCTGGCCGGTGATCTCGAAGGCCGTGCGGTGATTCGAGTGCGACCACGAGCTTTCAACGTGCGCAATCGCCCCGGACCGGAACTTCAGTGAGGCAGCGGCATAGTCACGTTTCGGTTGCCACTTAGTGTAGGTGAGGCCATGCGCGTACAATCGCTCGATATCCCCGAAGAGCCAGCAGAGGTTGTCGAGTTCGTGCACCATCAGGTCGAGCACGACCCCCCCGTTCTTCTCGACATCGGCGAACCAGGGACTGCGTTCCTGCACCGGAGGATTCGTGCGGGTCGCTCGAATGGTGGCGATCCGGCCGAGGTCACCGCGATCGAGCATTTCCTTCACCCGCTGGTATTCGGGAAAGAAGCGAACCACGTGACCGATCATGAGCGTCACCCCCGCCTCCCGGCAGGCAGCAACCATCGCCTCGCCATCGGCGGCGTTGCGGGCGATCGGCTTCTCGCAGAAGACATGCTTGCCGGCTCTTGCTGCCGCTTCGGTCGCCATCCGGTGGAGGCTGGTCGGCAATGCGATCAACACCGCATCAACCGCCGGATCGGCCAGGGCTTCGTCCATCGAAGCGGTCGGCCGGGCACCAGTGGTGGCCGCCAGGGCTTCCGCCTTTTCGAGGGCAATGTCCACCACCCAGGTGACCTGGGCATCGGGAATCGCCGCCATCCCGGCGACGTGGGCGCCTCCCATGCCTCCGGTGCCGATCACGGCGATTCGAAGCGGACGGTCCTGCAGGTCGGCGGGCGTTGTTGGCCGCGCCTGGTCATTGGCAGTCATGGATCGATACCTGTTGCCTGATACGGGGCAGGATGGCCCCCGGAGAGCGGCACTGTCGCCTATCCGCGAGGCACACTACACGGCAGTTGCCACCCTGCGCAAGACATGGACTCGTGTACGAGAGTCGCTCCCCGCCGGAACCGGGCGCTCGGGCTAGCTGGTGGCGAACGCAACTAGCCCTTCATACACGCGACGGGCGTCTTCCTCATTGGAATAGGGTGCCAGGCCGACCCGCACGGCATCGGGTTGGTCCAGTCCCAACCGGTTGTAGGTTTCCATGGCATAGAACGACCCCGCAGGCGCCAGCACATCACGCTCGGCCAGGAACTGCGCCATCGTCAGCGAGGACTTTCCGGCCATATCGAACAGCAACGTTGGCGTGCGGTGTTCCGCCCGCGAATAGACCGTGATCCCATCGATTTCGGCCAGGTCGGCCTCGATCTGGAGGCGGAGATTGAATTCATGCGTGTCGACGCTGTGCAGCGACGAGGCCAGCCGCTCCCGCCGCGTCGAGCCAGTACCCGGATCGATGCCAGCCAGAAAATCGACCGCCGCCGTGACGCCGGCCATGATCTCGTAGGGCAAGGTGCCGAACTCGAACCGCTCCGGCACGTCGTTGGTGGCAGGGGCGAGCTTGTCTGGCCAAACGGTCTCCAGCAATGCCGGAGCAGCCGCCAGCACAGCACAGTGCGGACCATTGAACTTGTAAGGCGAGCAAACGTAGAAATCCGCCCCCAAGTCCTGCACATCAACCAGCGCATGGGCCGTGTAGTGAACGCCATCAACGTAGGTCAATGCACCGACACCATGGGCGAGGTCGGCAATTCTCCGGACCGGCGGGATGGTGCCGATCAGGTTGGAGGCGCCAGTGATTGCAACCAGCCGGGTCCGCTCGGTGATGGCGGCCTCAACAGTTTCCCAAATCACCTCGCTCGTCGCCGGGTCGAAGTCGATCCAGCGCACTTCCGCGCCGACCGCGGCAGCCGCCTGCACCCAGGGCCGCACGTTGGCATCATGATCGAGCCGGCTGACGACGACGATGTCTCCCGGTTGCCATTGTTTGGCCAGCGCTCGCGAGAAGTCATAGGTGATCTGGGTCGCGCTCCGCCCGTAGACGATGCCTTGTGGGTCGGCGCCGAGCAAATCGGCCATGGCGGACCGGAATGCCAGCACGGCATCATCGGCGTTGCGCTGGGAAACGACCATCGAGCCCCGATTGGAGAGCGGCCCGGTGATGGTGCGGTAGATGGCGTCGCCCACCGCACGTGGGGTTTGAGTGCCACCCGGACCATCGAAGAACGCGATTCCGGATTCCAGCGCGGGAAACTCGGCCCGCAACGCAGCTACGTCGAACGCCATGGGAGTGGTCCTGTATGGGCACGGATCATGCCCGCTATCGGCGATGGTTCGGTGGCGGTGTTGCCGAGGGCACGGTACAACCCGGCCGTATCCCACGCAAGAGTGGGGAGGCTGGCCGATAGTGGTCAGGCTGGATCGTTGGGGGTCGCGGGTTGCCAGCGGCGAAGGTGGTCGAGCCGGTCGAAGTGGCGGTCAAACGAGGCCAGTTCGAGGTCGCCGTGCTCGCAACGGGCCGCAATCACGGCATCGGAGAACTCCAGCTTTGGATGCTCTTCCCACAGATCAAGGGCGCGAAGGTACACGTCTTTTTCCTGGCCTGAGAATCGCAATCCCATCATGGCAAGGAGAAACCTTAGGATCCGTATCACGTCATGGGCAGCCATTGCATAGTGCTTGGACGACGTCAAATTAAACGAGACCTCGTGGAGGACGACCTCGCTGGTCGTGGCCTCGAGCTTCCCGGACTCGATTCCAGCGAACAGGAGTGCCGCCTGTTCACGCCACTCCCTGTCTCTGGCGGTCACTGGCGCGGTGAGCGCTCGCAGGAATATGTTCGAGTCAAGAAAGATCATTGCCGGTTCTGCCGACGGAGAAATGCCTCTTCGGTCGCATCACGAATCTGCCTGGTCATATCCTCATCGTCTGCATACTCGGGAAGCGAAGGCAGAATCCCGATATAGTCCAGAAACGATGTAGGGTTCCTTGGCATCGAAACTGTGACCTTGGGAGGCACCAACACCTGGATTCGGTCGCCCGGCTTGATTCCGTGTTCACGGCGAGTCTCGTCAGGAATG
>CAZNQC010000063.1:15120-16365 GCA_964574825.1 uncultured Sphaerobacteraceae bacterium
CTGGATTCGGTCGCCCGGCTTGATTCCGTGTTCACGGCGAGTCTCGTCAGGAATGGTGACGCGCCCTTGATCGTCAACTTGTAAGTCGATGAGTTCTGCTGCCATTCGTCTTCTCCTGAACACGTCAAGCTGAGACATGTCCCAAGACATCGTAGCATTGCGTCAAGACGATTCGGCATCATGGTCAGTCAGGTTCACATGCCCCTCCCTCACATCATCGCCCGCGCCAATCGGTACTGGATCAATCCCATCGCGCGAACGATTGGGCCGCGCGTGCCACCATTCATGCTGGTGCACCACCTCGGGCGGAAGAGTGGCATGGACTACACCACCCCGATCTGGGCGTTTCGCCAGCCCGATGGCTTCCTGATCGTGCTGACCTACGGTTCGCGGACCGACTGGCTGCAGAACCTCCAGACGGCTGGCTCCTGCGCGGCCACCTATCGCGGACAAATCTGGCGGCTGACGGATCCCGAGATTCGGCACGGCGATCCGAACGACCAGCCCCTGCCCTGGCTGGTCCGCAAGGTCATTCACTTCGTTGGTCTGGAAGATGTGTTGCATGTCATGGCAACGCCAGCCTGACCTCGCCGCCATCTGTTCCTCGTGCGAGACTGCCGCCAGCAACGCGATCTCACATGAAAGGCAGATCCCCGATGGAATTCCTCGATGTGGTGCGCAAGCGGCGGATGGTCCGCAACTTCACGGCCGACCCGGTCGATCCCGAGGTGCTGGAGCGGATCATCGCCACCGCTCAACGGGCGCCCAGTGCCGGCTTCAGCCAGGGCGTCGTGTTCGTCACGGTGACCGATCCGCAGACGCGGCAGGCAATCGGCCGGATCGGCGATGAGGAGCAGTACGTGGCGAGCGGCTTCGATCCGTTCATCTCTGGTGCCCCGGTCCAGATCGTGATCTGCACCAACGAGCGGCTCTACCACGAGCGCTACAACGAGCGGGACAAGCTGAACGACGACGGCACGGAAATCCACTGGCCGGTTCCGTACTGGCACACCGATGCCGGCTGCTCGCTGATGTTGCTTCTGCTGGCCGCTGTCAACGCGGGACTCGGCTCGGCGTTCATCGGGGTCCACGATCCGAGCCAACTCCAGGACCTGCTGGGTATTCCGGATGACTATCTGCCAATTGGGGTCGTGATGCTGGGGCACCCGGCGCCAGACACCCGGTCGGGGTCGCTGAAACGAGGCCACCGCTCCCTGGATGCCATCTGGCACAAGGAGCGGTGGT
>CAZNQC010000064.1:0-16309 GCA_964574825.1 uncultured Sphaerobacteraceae bacterium
CGATCGCGCGGCCGTCTCGCCCACGGTGACCAAGGCCGGTCCGGACGTGACGATCGTGGGTGTAGGTCACCAACCGATTCGCCACCCGGGCCGCTGCGATTCCGCTCCACCGCGCGACGCCGGCTGCCAGCTTCTCGACCGGACCGGTCGTCAACACCAGGTCGGAGTGATGCGTGACGATCACCCGGCAACCCAGCGCCCGCCCCAGGGCCGAGAGGGCCGCTGCTTCGGCCATCGGCAGGTGCAGGTGCACCACATCGTGCTGCCGCATGAGCTTCGCGGCGGTCGGAATCAGGGTCGGCATGATCACCGCGCGGTCAAATCCAGCCATCACCGGCACGCGCACGATCCGCACATCGTCGACCGTCTCGTCGAGCGGCTGGCCCGGATCGTGGCGGGAAGCGAGGACGGTCACTTCGTGCCCGCGGGCGATCAACTCGCGGCTCATCCGCTCGGCGTAGATTGTCACGCCGCTGGTGTACGGTGAATAGAAATACAGTATTTGTAGAATCTTCAAGCGCACCCATCCCTTGTAGGGGCCGACTCCATGTCGGCCCGGGTTTCCCAATCGATAAATTCGCGCGGAAACCGTGTGTCGGCCCGGTCATCTCCGTACTTCCAATTCTGAACTATCCCCGATCCAGCGCCGGATTGCATGATGGAGCCCGTGGCTATTCATGGCGTCGGTCGAGTCGATGTACTGGTCGATGCCACCCAGGTAGCGGGGAAGTGCCCGGACCTCCGGGTCGGCAATGCTCTCCAGTAGGGCATCGGCGAACCGGCTCCCGAACATCACCTGGAACGGGCGACTGAAGAATGATCGCGCGGCCGGATCGACCCATTCAGCCAGGCCCAACGCGTTCTGCCGCTCGGCCAGCACGCGTTGGGCGCGATAAATGCCGGCTTCACGCGCTGGCCAGTCTGGCGCATACCGCGCGGCGTCGAGCTGCGGTTGCAGTTCGGCGGCCAGTTCCAGGCGTGAGAATCCGGTGCCGAACCACTTCGGATACGGCGCGTATCGTCGCTCCAGCAGGAACGCCAGTTTCATTGCATCGCGCACCAGCGTCATCGCCACCAGGTGCGAACCAAGGTCGTCGCCCACTTCGCCACAGCGGCCCACGAACGGTTCCAGTTGGTCCATCCGTTTCCACTGGGCGGCCAGCCGGTAGCGCCAGATGTCATCCGGATACCAGGCGAGTGCCGCTCGAATCGCCGTGATCGTGCCGATGTCGTCACGGAAGATGCGCCCCGCGGTGGTTTCCAGCAGCCTTTGCTCGCTGAGGGTGAGCCAGGTGGCGGGCGTCAGGTCATCGAGCGAGCTGATGCCGTGTCGTTCCGCGAGCCACGCTTCCGCGCTCGTGATCACAACCCGATGGTCGATCGGTTCGTTCTCGGACGCCACCGTCAGATGGGCGATCCCCTCCTCCTCGTCCGATGGCGCGAAGCTGGTTGGGTAGCCGGCAATCGTCGGTGGAAGCTCGCGGCGGAACAGCTCGTGCAGCCGCGCCTGCCAGTCAGGCAGGTCGGCAGGCGAGAGGAACAGGACGAGCCGCGGTCCCCAATCATGGTCGGTGGATCGGACAGTGTCGAAACCGAGTACGTCCGAACCGGCCCCAATCAGACCCGCCGCATACGGGAGACCGGGCGCATGGTTGGCCAGGATCGGCTCGACAGCGGTCTGGAACATCGTCTCACTCAGGGTGAGTCCAGGCAGGAACTGCATCGACGGGAATCCTCAATTCGAAGGTGATGGTGGTGCGAACACGCCGACCGGCTGCGCGGTTATCGGTCCTTGCCTGCCACGCCCGGGCTCCGCGACGCCCCTTCCACCCCGGGGTCATTCGACCTTTTGCACAAACGGGAATGCGTCTCGTTCTCCTATTGCACCCCCGAAGAGGCATCTGGTAAGGTGCCCGCAATCGCTCAAACGAATTGCCTGCTGTTCCGTCGTCGAAACCGGGCATCCTCTCGACCATCGGGTCTGCCCGTTTCGACTGGATATCCGCCCGACGACAACTCACTGACAGCCGAAGTTGGTGTTGGGGGCGTCCGAATGTCGTGGAATCTGGTTGCCAAGCGGTTCGGTCTGTTTCTCGTTGTGGTGTGGGGCGCCGCCACCCTGAACTTTTTCCTGCCCCGCATCGGTCCTGGCGATCCCATCCGCGAGCGTCTCTTTGCCCTTTCCACCCAGGGTGGCCTCACCCAAACCGGTGTTGAAGAGATGGTGGCGTCCTACAACGCCCGCTTCGGTCTCGACCAGCCGCTCTGGAAACAGTACCTGAACTACCTCTTCGACATGGCGACCTTCAATTTTGGCTACTCCCTCTCGCTCTTCCCGGCCAGGGCCACCGATCTCATCTTCGACGCCCTGCCGTGGACCATCGGGCTCCTGCTGGTCACCACCATTCTCTCGTTCGTGCTTGGCACCCTCCTCGGCGCGCTGATTGCCTGGCCCAAGTCACCGAAGTGGCTCGAATGGCTGGCCGCCCCGATGCTGACCCTCGCTGCCGTTCCCTATTACCTGCTTGCCCTGATCCTGCTCTACCTCTTCGCCTTCAGCCTCAAGTGGTTCCCGCTCTCCGGTGGCTATTCGCCGGGTACGCAGCCCTCGCTGAGCTGGAGTTTCTGGCAGGACGTGTTCAGGCACTCGATGCTCCCGGCCCTGTCCATCATCCTGGCCGCCATTGGCGCCTGGGCGATCGGTATTCGCGGCATGATGATCACCACCAACGGTGAGGACTACATGACCTTTGCCGAGGCCCGGGGGTTGAGGAGCAGAACCATCTTCGGCCGCTACGCCTTGCGGAACGCGATGCTTCCGCAAGTCACCTCCCTGGCTCTCTCCCTCGGAAACATCGTCTCCGGCGCCCTCATTGTGGAAGTCGTCTTTACCTATCCGGGTGTCGGATCACTGCTCTACAACGCCATCAAGGGTGCCGACTTCTTCATTGTCTACGGCGTCGTCTTCATGGTCGTTCTCACCCTCGGCATCGCCACGATGCTCGTCGACCTTGCCTACCCACTGCTCGATCCCCGGATCAAGGGCTAGCGACACCAGGAGCAACCTCTTATGAGCATGGTGGTCAGTTCCCAGCTGCCAAACATCGAACCCGAGGGTGCGGCCGAAGTCGTCCGGCGCCGGCCCCAGGGCTTCCTGCGCTACCTCAAGCGCAATCCCAAGCTCGTCGCCGGATTGATCCTGGTTGGGTTCCTGGTGCTCTTCGCCCTGCTCGGCCCCCTCTTTGTCGACACCGAGGGTGCCCGCCCGATGCAGGCCCGGCCAAGCCAGGCTCCATCCGCCGCCTATCCGTTCGGCACCGATGACCAGGGGCGCAATCTGCTTGCTGTGGCCGTGGTAGGCCTCCCGCTGACCATGCAGGTCGGTCTCATCGCCGGTCTCGTCGCCATCGTCGTCGGCACGGTGCTGGGCCTGATCGCCGGGTACATCGGCGGTTGGCCCGACATCATCATCCGTGGCCTGTGCGACATTTTGATGACCGTTCCAGGATTGGTGGTGCTGATCACCGTGGCGTCCTCTATTCAGGGTGCCATCAGCGTCCAGATGATGGCGCTGGTGGTGGCCCTCCTGGCCTGGATGTGGCCGGCTCGCACCATCCGCTCGCAGGTGCTCACCCTCCGCGAGCGGGCGTACGTGCAAATGGCCAAGCTCTCTGGCATGAACACGATGGAAGTGATCTTCAAGGAGATCATGCCCAACCTGATGCCGTTCCTCGCCGCCAGCTTTGTTGGCGCCGTTTCCGCCGCCATCCTGGCCTCGATCGGGCTCGAAGCGCTCGGCCTCGGTCCGCAGAACGAACCAACCCTTGGCATGACCATCTACTGGGCAATCTCGTTCAACGCCGTGGTCCGCGGCATGTGGTGGTGGCTGGCCATGCCGATTGCCGCCATCGTCATCCTCTTCATTGGTCTCTTCCTGATCATTTCCGGTCTCGATGAAATCGCGAACCCGCGCCTGCGAAAGGTGACTTCATGATTGCGGCCCCTCCTCTGGCCAGTGATGGGCTCGTCACCGCGACGGACGTGCTGGCGCTCGAAAATCTCGAAGTTGGGTACCACTCCGACAGTGGTGAGGTGCGCGCCGTGCGAGGCGTCACCTTCGGCCTGCGAGCTGGCGAGCGGCTCGGGCTGGTTGGCGAATCGGGGTGTGGGAAAACCACCACTGCCCTCGCCATCATGCGCCTGATCAAGGCCCCCGGACGCATCACCGGCGGCCGCATTCTGTTGCGCAAGGGCGGTCGCGAGATCGACCTTGCCTCCCTCAATGAGGAGCAGGTGCGCCAGGTCCGCCTGTCGGATATCGCCCTCATTCCGCAGGGCTCCATGAATTCGCTCAACCCGGTCAAGCGGATCGGCGACCATTTTGCCGACAGTATCGAGGCCCACGAAAAGGCCACCGATACCCAGATTCGCGAGCGCACGTCCGAGGCCCTCCGCATGGTTGGCCTGCGCGAATCAACCGCCCGGCTCTACCCGCACGAACTCTCGGGCGGCATGAAGCAGCGCGTTTGCATCGCCCTCTCGATCACGCTTTCACCCAGCGTCATCATCGCCGACGAACCCACTTCCGCGCTCGATGTTGTCGTGCAACGTCATGTGATGGAAACGCTGGGTGCCATTCAGCAGAAACTCAACGCATCAGTCATCCTCGTTGGCCACGACATGGGGCTGCTGGCCCAGTTCGTCGACCGGCTGGGCGTGATGTACGCCGGCAAGCTGGTTGAACTGGCGCCGATCCACACGCTGTTCGCCGATCCGAAGCACCCCTACACCCAGTCCCTGATCGAATCACTGCCTACGCTGGACCAGCGCGGAGTATTCCGCGGGGTGCCCGGTTTGCCGCCCTCGTTGCGCAATGCGCCGCCGGGCTGTCTCTTCGCTCCGCGTTGCAAATTCGCCATGGACCGCTGCCGCATCGACACACCGGAGTTGCAACAGGTTGCGCCAGACCACTGGGTTGCCTGCCACCTCTACTGACCACCGGCCCTGTTATCCGCGAGGATCGTCCCGGGAGGAATCAGCATCGCATGAGCAATTTGCTGGAATTACGCGACGTCAGCCAGATTTTCGGGGATCCCGCCAAGGGTGGGACCGTCGCGGTCGACCATCTGACCTATACCATTTCGGCCGAGGCGCCGTCGTTCACGGCGGTGGTGGGTGAAAGCGGCTCTGGCAAGACCACGATCGCCCGCCTGCTGCTCGGATTCCAGCAGCCCACGTCGGGCCAGGTCTTTTTTCGCGGCCAGGATCTGGCCCATGCTTCGCGCCAGCTGCAGCAGCAGTTTCGTCGCGAGGTCCAGGCCGTCTTCCAGGACCCCTTCGAGGTCTACAACCCCTTCTACAAGGTCGACCACATCCTCGAAGTGCCGATCAAGAAATTCAAACTGGCCTCCGGCAAGCGGGAAACCCGCAAATTGATGGAAGAGGCCGTCTCCCGGGTGGGCCTGCGTCCGGAGGAAACCCTCGGGCGCTATCCCCACCAGCTGAGCGGCGGCCAGCGCCAGCGCATCACCGTTGCCCGGGCCATCCTGCTCAAGCCGCGCCTGATCGTGGCCGACGAACCAGTCTCGATGGTCGATGCCTCGCTGCGGGCCACCATTCTCCAGACGCTCCGCGCGCTCAACGAAGACCTGGGCATCTCCTTCGTCTACATCACCCACGATCTCACCACGGCCTACCAGGTCAGCGACAACATTCTGGTGCTCTATCGCGGTCGCATGGCCGAAGTCGGCGATGTCGAGGCCGTGATCAAGCGCCCACAGCATCCCTACACCCAGTTGCTGGTCGGTTCGATTCCGCTGCCCGACCCCACACATCGTTGGGGAGAGAACGTGGTTTCGGCCACGGTCGATGAGAGTCAGGGGTCGCGAGATGGATGCCTCTTTGCCTCACGGTGTCCACATGTGATGGATCGTTGCCGCCAGGAGATTCCTCCGCTCTATCGCACCGATCCGCACCGGGCCGATGCCTGTTTCCTCGCCCCGATGGCGGCCAACTCCGAACTTCCCGTGGTGGAAGGCGATGTCACCGGCGTCTTCCGCCCTGCCGAGCGCTTGCTTGGGTCCACCGGTGTGACCGATATCTCACGTGACGACCAGCTGATCGCTGGCGCGTCAGGTCATTAGCAAGGAGGAGGTTCGCCAGGAGTCCAGTTGCACGAATCCCGCCATGGCGGGAGGGGAAGCGAGTTGACGACGTGGGTACGACCTTACGTAAAGGAAACTTCATGAACCCGATCAAGGACTTCTTGCTGTCTCGCCGTGGATTCATTTCCACTACGGGAGCTGGTGCCGCCGCCCTGGCCGTGGGCTCCGTTGCCCTGCCGCCCAGTGTGATCGCGGCCCAGGAATCCGGTGAACTCAAGGACGTGCCGCGCGAGAATTCGCTCATCCTTGGCATCACCGGCAACCAGCTGACCGACTACAACATGTTCAACCCGTTCGTGCCTGGCATCGCGACCTCCAGTGGCTACCCCATCGCCAACGAGGCCCTCTTCTATTACAACGCCTACGCCACGGAGGATGTCTGCGGACCGGCGGACGACGAGTGCGAAGGTGGCATCATCCCCTGGTTGGGCACCAGCTACGAGTACAACGAGGACTTCACCGGCGTCACCATTCACCTGCGTGACGGCGTGACCTGGAGTGACGGTGAGCCATTCACCGCCAACGATGTCGTCTTCACGATCAAGATGCTCCAGGAATACTCGCCTGACCTCGCCTACTCGATCGATATGGCGAACTGGGTGACCGACGTGGTCGCCACCGACGATCTGACGGTCGATATCACCCTCTCGTCACCGCATCCGCGGTTCATGACCCAGTTCTTCATCTACCACTTCGACAAGGGCATCATTCTCGTCCCCGAGCATATCTGGTCCGAGCAGGATCCCACCATCTTCCCCAACCTCGACATCGCGGCGGGCCTGCCGGTCACCACTGGCCCGTGGACGCTGGTCGCCTCGTCGCCGCAGCAGCGCATATTCGACCGCCGCGACGACTGGTGGGCGGCCTCCACCGGGTTCCACGAACTCCCGGCCCCGGAGCGGATCATCGTCCTCCCCGGCACCGACGAGACCAAGATGGTCCAGATGGTGATCAACAACGAAGTCGACCTCACCATCGACCTGCGCCCGAACAACATCACCGCCGTTCAGGCCCAGAACCCCGCCGTGACCACCTGGACCGGCACCGAGCCGCCCTATGGCTACCTCGACTGGTGGCCGATTTCGCTCGGTCTCAACAACATGCAGGCGCCGTTCGATGATCCCGACATTCGCTGGGCCATCAACCACGCCATCAACCGCGAGCAGATCGTCGACTTCGGGTACCAGGGAGCTGGCGAGGGGACGACCTACGTCTTCCCGCGCTTCCCGGCCCTGGAAGCCTATGCCGCCACCATGCAGGAGCAGTTCGATTCGATTGACTCCTACGACCTGGACAAGGTCGACGAGATCATGACCGGCAAGGGGTACGCGAAGAATGGCGACGGCTTCTGGGAGAAGGATGGCGAGGTGCTGGCCCTCCCCATCTACAGCCTGATCCTCTTCCAGGACATCACCCCGCTGCTGGTGGAACAACTCCGCCAGGCCGGGTTCGACGCCTCGTTCGAAATCATCGTCGGGCCGGAGTTCTCCGATGCGGTCTACGGCGGCACGGTTCCGGCCTGGCTGCTCGGTCACGGCGGCGGGACCCGCGGTCCGTACGAGACGATGAACCTCTACCACAGCCGCTACTCGACCCCGATTGGCGAGCGCGCCCAGCAGCCATATCGCTGGGTGAACGAGGAATTCGATGCCATCACCGATGAAATGAGCGTCACCGGTGAGGACGATCCGAAGATCGAGGAGCTCTTCCAGCAGGGCATGTCGATCTGGATCGAGGAACTGCCGGATGTGCCGCTGGTGCAGTGGTTCCACCGGATTCCGACCAACACGACCTATTGGGACAACTTCCCGTCGGCCGAGAACCCCTACATCAACGGGGCCTACTGGCACCGCACGGCGCCACTCTGGGTCAACGAGATCACCAGCAAGGAGTAGCGACCCGATCCCAATACTCTGATCACCACTGAGGGAAGCGAAACGGCCCCGGAGCAATCCGGGGCCGTTTCGCCGTCGGTGCGATGCAGCACCGTTGATAGCTCGTGGCTGGCCCACAGGGACCGGCCGCCATTGATACGTTGTCTGGGGCTTCCCACAGGTTGTGGCCGTCGTGCTCCCCCAGGGCATACCAGAACCCGTGGAGCTTGCCGCCAACGGCCTCGATGTATTGCGTGGCCGCGGCGCGACGATCCTCCGGGTGGTCGATCAACCTGGCCCACGTTTCCGGCGTATAGCTGGATCTGGTGAGATACATGGGCATGGTTCGCTCCTTCGGCGCGTGATGTCAAAAACGACAAGACGAAGGGTTTACCTGGGCCCCGAATTACCCGGATTGTCTACCTGGCCCGATTCTGTACTTCGCGGGCATGGAGGCAACTGTTCACCGCATCCGCTCCACACCCCGGCGGGACACCCCTGAGCCATCCGTGGCATTGACAACCCCATGGTTAAGGAGGAAAGTTGGTCCAGATGCACAACAAATGAGGTGGCGCGCAAGTGGTTCGGCGTTGGCTTGGCCAAACCACGTCACTGGGAGAGGAGCACACCATGCTGGTGAAGCAAACCCCAACCGCATCCGAACGGATGTTGCGGAGCGGGTTGACCCGCCGCAAGTTCCTGCAATTGCTGGCGGCCTCGGGTGGCGCCGGTGCCATGGCCAGTGCCATGGGTGCCTGGGGCCACATCGGCATTGCCGCCCAAACCACCCCGCCAGACATGTCGGGATCCGGAGAGGGCACGAAGGTCATCGTCGTCGGGGCCGGTCCCGGTGGGTGTCCCGCCGCCTATGAACTCGTGAAGCTCGGCTACGATGTCACCGTCATCGAGGCTCGCGATCGCCTGGGTGGTCACGCCTTCACGGTGCGGGGTGGCGCGAAAACCACCGAGTACGGCAAGGGTGAGCAGGTCTGCGACTGGGACGACGAGCACATGTGGTTCGATGCCGGTCCCTCTCGCATCCCCTTCTATCACCGCAGTTTCTTCCACTATTGCCACGAACTCGATGTGCCGCTGATGGACCACAAGAATCTCAACCTCAACGGTTGGGTCTATGCCGAAGACATTCCCGGCGACCTCAACGGCCAGCGGATGCGGCTCCACGAGATGCAGGCCGATATGGGCGGCTACACGTCCCAGTTGCTCGCCCAGGCCGCCAACAGTGACGACCTCGACCTGCCGCTTACCGACGATGACACCGAAGCCCTGATCAGTTACCTCGTCAACTGGGGCATCCTCTCGTCCGATGATCTCACCTACGGGCCGTCCGACCATCGTGGCTACCGGCGACTGCCCGACACGCAATCGCCGGGTGAAATCGACGATCCCTACGCGATGGCCGATCTGTTCCCCTTCGCCGCATCGGTCCTCCAGGCTGCCGGAGGGTACCTCGCCTCCACGGCCACGTTCGATTGGCAGACGACGCTGGTGAAACCGGTCGGGGGAGTATCGGAACTCTATGAAACCGGCTTCCGCAACGCCCTTGGCGACCGGGTCAAGCTGAACTGCGAGGCCACCGAACTCCGCCAGACCGAAGACGGCGTGCGCGTGGTCTACCTCAACAAGGAAACGGGCGAGACCGAGGAAGTCAGCGGCGACTACATCGTCTGCAACATTCCGCTTTCGGTCCTCATCAAGCTCCAGCTCGACGCCTCGTCCGAATTCAAGGAAGCCATTCGCGGCGTGCCCTATGCCATGGCCCTGCGGCTCGGCCTCGGCTTCAAGCGCCGCTTCTGGGAGGAAGACGACTGGATCTACGGTGGCCAGTCGTTCTCCAACATCTCCCAGCTCGGCATCATCGACTATCCCGACGATGCCTACGGTGCCGAGAAGGGTGCTCTCCTCGGTATGTACAACTTTGGCAACAATGCCGCCTATGTCAGTTCGCTGGACTACGAGGACCGCAACCAGCTTGCCCTCGACCTGGGCAGCAAGATCCATCCCCAGATGCGCGACGAATACATGTCCGGTTTCTCGGTGGCCTGGCACCTCGAGCCCTACAGCCTCGGTGCCTGGCCGAGCTACACCCAGCGCACCCGGCAGCAATACTTCCCCGTGTTGCAGGAACCCGATGGCCGCATCTATCTGGTCGGCGAGCACCTGAGTTTCGTCAATGCCTGGATCGAGGGAGCCGCCCAGTCCGCCTGGATGCAGGTCGCCAGGCTTCATTCCAGGGTGATGCAGGGCTAACGGTTGCCGTGCTCGTCACCAGGGAGGTACATCATGACCGCCATCTCTCAATCCCACCGTCGTCTGGGTGTTTTGCTGCTGGCCGTGAGCCTCACGCTCCTTGCCAGTATTCCCCTGATGGGCGCGGCCCGGCAGGATGATGCCAGCCCGGTCGCCAACGATCTCGTCGCCCAGGGAGAGGTCATCTTCAACAATGTCTGCATTGCCTGCCACCAGCCGGATGGCAAGGGTGTCGAGGGTATCTACCTGCCGCTGGCCGGGAATCCGCTGGTGACGCTGGAAGATCCGACCTACCTGATCACCACCATCCTCAATGGCCGGGGTGGCATGCCTCGCTTCGACTCCACCTACAGTGATGAGCAGGTGGCCGCCATCGCGACTTACGTTCGCCAGGCGTGGGACAACGACGCCGCACCGGTCACCGCCGAAGAAGTGGCTGCCGTCCGGGCCAGTTTCGTTGCTCCGGCCGTCACCACGCCCGAAGGGCAGATTCCGGAAGGTTCCGGGCGGGCCACCCCGGCAATGCTGGCCAGTCCGGTCGCTTCACCTGAGGCAACACCGGCTGGTTAGGTGCCTGCGCCAATAGGTTGGCGTCAGCACGTTGGGTAGGGGCGGACCCGCCGCCGATTCGGCACGAAACGTTCAGGAAACGGACGAGGCGGCAGATGTCCGGCCGGCCGAACTGGGCCAGCAGGTCGGTTTGGCCCGATAATGCTCGAACAGTACCGGTCCATCGGGGCCGACCTTGCATTCGAACGTTGGAGGACCAATCTGTGACCACCGACCTGCTGGCCCGTCGCGCCCTGGGCCCCGTTGCCCCGGACGTGGCCGCAATCTCCATTGGCTGTGCACCACTCGGCAACATGCCCGACACCTTTGCCTATGAAGTGTCCGAGGGGAATGCCGTCGCCACCATCCTCGCCGCGCTCGAAAGCCCGTTCAACTACATCGACACCGCCGCCTGGTATGGCGATGGTGAGAGCGAGCGCCGGGTCGGTCTGGCGTTGCAGGAAGCTGGCGGCCTGCCTGCCGGTGCCTTCCTCCAAACCAAGGAAGGGCGGAACCCCGACGGTGTCTACACTGGCGACGAAGTGCGCCGCCGCTTCGAGCGGAGTCTTCGCAATCTCGGGCTCGACCGCATCGAGCTCGTCTTCCTGCACGACCCCGAGCACATCTCCTGGGAAGATGCCTGGGCCAGGGGCGGTCCCATCGAAACGCTCCAGAAACTGAAGGATGAAGGGCTGATCGGACACCTCGGCGTGGCCGGTGGGCCGATCGAGATGGAAATCCGCTACGTGGAGTCCGGTGCCTTCGAAGCGGTCATCACCCACAACCGTTACACGCTGCTCAACCGCATCGCCGATCCCCTCTTGACGATCGCCTCCGAGCGGGGCCTGGCAGTGTTGAACGCCGCGCCATATGGGTCCGGCATCCTCGCCAAGGGACCGTCGCAATACCCGCGCTATGCCTATCGCGAGGCTGGCGGAGTTGCCGTGCAGCGGGCCTACGTGCTGGAGGAAATCTGCTCCCATCACGACGTGCCGCTGGCTGCCGCTGCACTCCAGTTCTCGTTGCGCGACCCGCGCATCCACAACACGATCGTCGGCATGAGCCGCCCCGAGCGCGTGCAGCAGACCCTGGATTTCGCCCAGTGGGAAATTCCGGAGGCGTGCTGGGAGGAACTGCTCGAAGTTCCCTACGACACGTCCGAACCCGAGTAGCGGCCGATCGCGAAATCTGCACGAAGCCCCCACCATGGCGCCATGCCAGGTTGGGGCTTCGATGCCGGCTCGTCCTGAAAGAATGCGGAAGAGGACAAAAATGTAGGGCGTCTCGGCCCCAGCGAGCCATACGAGGCGTTCCCCGATCGGCCATCGCTGGGGTCTGTGACGCCTCCCGGACGGGATCTCCCGAACTCGGTATCAGGGCGACCGGCAATAGGCGATTCGTGGAAGGATCGGGGAGGGGCGGACCCGCCGCGATGAGGCGCGAAATGTCGCATGCAAGGAGCAAGCGGCTGTTGTCCGCCCGGCCCTATTGCCGGTCGCTCTTACACCGGCAGCAGACCTTCGACCTTGAACAACTCGGCGTTGAGGATCGAGGCTCCAGCCGCCCCACGCACCGTGTTGTGACCCAGCAGCACGTACTTGGTGCCGAGCAGTGGGCATTCCCGCACGCGCCCCACCACCGACGCCATGCCGTTCGCATCATCGCGGTCAAAGATCGGTTGCGGGCGGTTCTGCTCCCGCCGCACGATGATCGGCCGCTCCGGCGCGCTGGGCAGACCCAGTTCCTGCGGTCGCCCGCGGAAGGACTCGAAGGCTTCGATCACAGCCTCCGGCGAAGGACTGCCTCCCAGTCGGATCGAGACGCACTCGGTGTGGCCGTCCCGCACCGGCACGCGGTTGCAGTGGGCGCTCACCACAAAACTGGCAAACTGGAAGCCATCGGCGGCGGAGTACGAGCCCAGAATCTTCTGGGTTTCCTCCTCCATCTTCTCTTCCTCACTGCCGATGTACGGCACCACGTTGTCGATCATGTCCAGCGACGGCACACCCGGGTAGCCAGCGCCCGACACGGCCTGCATCGTGGTAACCAGCAACCCTTCGATCCCGAATGCATCCTGCAGTGGCTTCAGGGTCAGCACCATGTGCATCGCCGAGCAGTTGGAGTTGGTGGCAATGAACCCACTCCAGCCGCGATTCGCCTGCTGCACCTTGATTGCCGCCATGTGTTCCGGGTTCGCCTCGGCCAGCAGGATCGGCACGTCCGGTTCCATCCGATGCGTCGAGGTGTTGCTCAGCACCGCATGACCAGTGGCAGCCAAGCGTTGCTCGATTTCACCGGCCACCTCGCCGGGCAGCCCCGAGAAGGCGACCGGGCTCTGGATATCGGCGTGGTAGTCCAGCACCACCTTATCCCGCACCGAATCTGGCATGTTGGCGCTCAGTCGCCAATCGGTCGCCTCGGCATAGGTCTTGCCCGCCGACCGCTCGGAGGCGACCAGTTCCGCAACTTCGAACCACGGATGGTTCTCCAGCAACTGCACGAACCGCTGACCCACATTGCCTGTGGCGCCAAGAATGGCGACTGGAATCCTGCCTGACACGATGGTTGCTCCTCTTGATTCTGTCGACGTGTGGTTGCTGAACCTTGGCTCGGCGACGCTACGATGGGTGGATACCGGGATCGTACGGGCCGACCTGCCGCTGGATCTGGAAGTATCTTCTCATTGATCTGGCAAGCGGCTGTTGTCGGCCCTGTCCGTGAGGGATCTCGTCCTACCCCACTCGCAGCGATTCCGCGAGCAGGTCCGATCGTCGTTGTCGCCGCCGGGGCTTGGTGGTGGAGAGTATTGGCCGGATGAACGCGGCATGCAGGGCTGCAATTGCCCGCACCGCATCGTCTTCGTGGACCACGGTAATCATTGCCACCGAACTGGTCTGCTGGTTCATCGCGTACACCCGCACCTTCTCCCGGTTCAGCACGGTCAGCATCCGGGACATCGACGAGGCGGAAGTGGCCGCGCCCGAGCCCACCGCCGCCAACACCGCCACCTGCTCGTGACAGGTGACCTCGGCGTCGAGCTCGTCCAGTTCGGCCTCCAATGCGGCCTGCAGGCTGGCGCAGCCTCCGGTCACGGCATCGAGAATGAAGGTCATCCGGCGCCGGGACGATGCCTGCGAGACGTTCAAAATCTCGACGCCCTTCTCGTGCATGTGCCGGAATACCGCCGACGCCGCGGCGGCCAGGTCCTCCAGCTCGGGAACGTCGAGGGTCATCAGAATCAGCCCCTTGAGGGCCGTCACAGCCTTGATCCGGTCGGCAGTCGTCTCGCGCATCACCACCGTGCCGGGCTCGTCCGGCAGGAAGGTGGAAAGGATTCGGACCGGGATGTCGAGCGCCACCGCCGGGCGGATGGTACGCGGGTGAAGCACCTTGGCCCCGAAATGAGCGAGTTCCTGGGCTTCATCGTAGGAGATCTCGGGCACCACCGTCGCCGTTGTCACGGACCGTGGGTCGGCCGAGAACACACCCTGCACATCGGTCCAGATCTGCACTTCGTCAGCATCCAGCGCCGCGCCGAGCAGCGTTGCGGAGTAGTCCGAACCTCCCCGCCCCAGGGTGGTGGTGGAGCCGTCCGGCGCGAAGCCAATGAAACCGGTTGCCACCACCGTGTTTTCCGCCTCCAGCAGTGGCCGCACCAGGTGCTCGGCTCGTTCCCGCGTCTTTGCCCGGTCCGGCCGCGCCGATCCGTGGCGGCCATCGGTGGCGATGATCGAATCACAGAACACCGCTTCGGCATCGACCCCAATGTCGCGCATGGTGGCGGCCATCATCGTCGCCAGGCACTTTTCACCAGTCGAGACGATCCGATCGGAGAACGCTTCGGTCAGGGTGCCGAGCGCTTCGACGTCGTCCAACGTGGCATCGAGCACATTCTGCACTTCGTTGACCACGTTCCAGGCCAGCTTGCGCTGCAACGAAGAAGAGATCCCGTTCAGGATCTCCTCGTGCTTGCCATGGATCAGGGCCACGGCCTCTTGTCGTTTGGTGGCGTCGTGCCGGGCTGCGGCTCGCGCGGCGTCGAGCAACGCGTTCGTGACGCCGGACGCGGCCGAAACGACCACGACCCGGGGAGCAGGTTGTTGCAGGGCGATTTGGGCGGCTTCACGGACGCGGGCAGCGTCGGCGACCGATGTGCCACCAAACTTGAGGACGATCATGCGAGTGCTCCTGGGCCGGATGCTGGGCCACTGGCCAAGACGGGTGAGAGATAGGACCGGGCGATGGTTCGAAGCAGGTTCATGGTTTCGGATGTGATGACTGCCATCGCCAGGCCTCGTTGCCCGTGGGTGGTCCTGATGTTGGGAGCGGATTGGAGCGCCGTTGCTCGGGCCGTTCGCATCGTGTGCCGAGGTGGTGCGTCCCACCGCTGGCACGAAAAAGGCGGGGACTTTGCCGTCCCCGCCTGCCGTTCCGGTTTTGTGATTGCGACCTCGTTGGTCAGCGTCCACCCGGCCCGGCAGGCAAGCGAATAATCTCGGTGTCCTTCTTCGACATCGAGATCGTCTGCTTGGTGGTAGTGCCGGTGAGTGCGACGAGCGCCAACGTGTTCATGCGCTGACTATACAGAACACCGGACGACTGTGCAACACATTTCACAATCTTCTCGCAAGGTCGGGTCAATCTGCGGCCGAAGACTGATCTCGTTCGGTTTCTGGATAGTCAGGCAGTCCTGCTTGCCGCCTAATACGGATCAAGTAGGCGCGAATCACTTCGTTCTCTTCTTCGCTGGGATTGATGTTTGCAGCATCCAATGCTGGCAGCGATGCAAGAATCCTCGGATCAGCGAGGTCGTCCGTGTCAAGGCCGAAAGGGATGGCAGAACGTGTCATGAGGTGGCCTCCTCTTGCTTGTAGTGTACTCCCCATGCCTGGGCAAGAATGATCATGGCATCATGCGCGTAATCGTGGCTGGGTACCGACGTATGCAGACTTCGCGCGATCCGGAATGCTTTTTGTGCCTCAATGATCACCGCATCGTACGTGAGGTGCTTGATACTTCGATGGTAATAGCCAGCCGGATACGTTCGCTCAGATAGTGTAGGTGGACTGACGGTGAACACGCTCAACGGAGTCGTCACGCGGAGTTGGGCCAATTGCCCGTGCACGAGGATGGCGATATCTGCTGCCGAAAAGGATGGGGAATTGCGACGAGGATCGTAAGGAGTGTAGAGCCAGCCCATCGGGTGATTGTGGGTCAGGACCTGACCTTCCATCGACTGCATTTCGCTGGTGGTGAATCCAACTCGTGCGCTGTCTCCGACCTTGCGCCAAATCACATGACCGGTGATCCCATCAATAAGCACAGCTTCCTCGTGGTCTGTAATCTCGCGAAGGCGTCTTTCCTCCAGGATTGCCGTAGCGATCGCTGCGGCAGATGGTGATCGTTCAGGTTCAGTCACGAGCCACTCGACCTCGTTACCTTTGGTAGCGTTCA
>CAZNQC010000065.1:0-1688 GCA_964574825.1 uncultured Sphaerobacteraceae bacterium
GGGTCGAACCGCAGGCGTTCGCGACGTGGGCGGGGAATCAGGATCGTTCCTGGGCCAGGTGAGTCAACCAGGGATTTCCCGGATCGGTCCGGGTCAGCGCATCGGCCAGCCAGCGGCGCTGATCCGTGGTGAGCCGGGGTAGTGCGTGGAGAAAGTCGTGCTCATTCCTGGGAAGCTGGGGCCGGTTTGACTTGTACAACAGCTGGATTTCCGGTGCGATCACTGGCACGCCGCCCACGTCGATCGTGAGCCCGGCGATCGGGCCATGGATTGACCGGTCACGTTTGTAATACCAGAACTGCTCGTCGAACTCGCCCAGCATCAGCTGGAACTGCCATGGTCCTGCGGGACGCCGGCACCAGATATCGCTGACGACGGCGGGCGCCGGTGTTCCCTCGGTCCATTCGCAGACGACCCGGTTGGCCAGGTAGAGCTGCCAGCCGGGCAGCGAGCGGTGGAGCAGCACAGCGTCTCGCCGGTCGATCTGGATGTCGATATCGGCGTGTGGCCGCGTCTGTTCCCCCAGAAAGAGGTCGATGGACCAGCCACCGGCGATCGCCCAGAAGCCGGGGAAGTTCTCAAACAATCGAACGGCCGCATCGGGGGAAAGCGGATCCCACTCGTCAAGTGCCGGGACATCCATGCTTACGTCTGTCTTCCATACCGTGTCCGGAGGATGGTCGCGGCGGCGATCATACCTCCAGGACGGTCGTGTCGTCGGGAGTGGTGGCGAAATCGGAGATCACTCGCGACTTCATGTCCAGGATGTGATATTCCAGTGCATCTGCCGCTTCACCAATGCGACCGGCGATCAGCAAATCGATAATGGCGCGGTGTTGTTGCAGGGCGATATCCATCCAGCCGGGCACGTGCGTGCCTGCTCGTTGAAAGACCGAGACCTGGGCCCACAGCCCGTTGACGATCCCAATCAGCCGCTGATTGCCTGACCCTTCGATCAGCCACTCGTGGAAACCCTGGTCCACTTCCAGGAAGGCGGTGGCGGCCTCGTGGCGTTCGTCGTCGGTGGCGGCCCCGGCAATCAACGCCTCGACCCGGTCGAGTTCGGCGCGGGCACCCTGGAACGCGGCAGGTTCGAGCCGGGCCGCCATGGTCCGCAGTGCGAGTGCTTCCAGCACGGCCCGCAGGTCGAAGATCTCGCTGATATCGTGGCCGGAAAAGGAGGCGACGAAGAATCCCCGGTTGGGGGAGTAGATCACCACGCCATCCTGCACCAGCCGGTGGAGCGCCTCGCGCACTGGCGTGCGGCTGACACCCAGTTCCTCACTCAGGCGCAGGTCGGAAAGCTTCTCGCCGGGCGAGAGATCGCGCGAGAGAATGCGATCCCAGAGCACGCCGTAGACATCGGAGCCCAGGTTGCGCCGGACAATCGGCTGAAGGGGACGGTCTGCCTTGTGCTGCTGGCTCATAAGCGACACCTCGAGCGAGAGCATGGGCCATCGTGGAGATGACCTGCGGGTGAAATGCAGGAGTTGGTTGCTGACAGTTGTATACAATAAACGGCTGAATCTGGCTACAACGAATGGGACACTCATGGGAAAAACGGGAACACCGGAAACCGTGCTGATCGTGCTGCGCGGCAACTCGGCGAGTGGGAAGACGTCCTTGGCGCGATCCGTTCGCCAAAAGGTTGGGCGCGGTGTTGCCATCGTCAGCCAGGATGTTGTGCG
>CAZNQC010000065.1:1788-3237 GCA_964574825.1 uncultured Sphaerobacteraceae bacterium
ACCAAACCCCAGGCGGCAGAATACGGTGCCGACCTGATGCGTGATTGGTTCAAGCCGCTTGATTTGCTGCCGCAGGTAACCGAACATCGCCTTGACGAAACCCTGTCGCTTGCCGGGATGACGGATGTGATCCTCGCTCACTCCGGTCTCGGTCAGCACCCCGTTCTGCGGGATGACGCCAAACGAAGGATGACCCACGAATGACTGTGCGATTTGCCGACCGGATGAGCCGCCTTGGAACCGAGACCGCCTTCGAGGTGCTGGTCAAGGCCCGGGCGCTGGAGGCCCAGGGCAAGGATGTGATTCACCTCGAAGTCGGTGAGCCTGACTTCGACACGCCCGAGAACATCGTCGAGGCGGCGGTCGACGCGCTGGAGTCCGGCTGGACGCACTACGGCCCAGCCCAGGGTGACCCCGAATTGCGGGCGGTGATTGCGAATTACATCAACACCTCACGCAACCTCGACTACTCCCCGGACCAGGTGGTCGTGACACCGGGTGGCAAGCCGGTCATGTTCTTCCTCATCCTCGCCCTGCTGCAGGAAGGGGACGAGGCGATCTATCCCGACCCGGGCTTCCCGATCTATGGGTCGATGATCAACTTCACGGGCGCGAAGCCGGTGCCGATTCCGCTGCGTGAGGAGAATGCCTTCGAGCTGGACGTTGACGAACTGGAGTCGTTGATCACCCCGCGCACGAAGCTGCTCATCATCAACACCCCAGCCAATCCGACTGGTGGCGTGCTGGGGGCCGACAAGCTCAAGCGGATTGCCGAGCTGGCGGTGGAGCACGATCTGATCGTGATGTCGGACGAGATCTACGCCGAACTGATCTACGAAGGTGAGCACGTCTCGATCGCGACCTTCCCCGGCATGAAGGAGCGCACCGTCATCCTCGATGGCTTCTCGAAGACCTATGCGATGACCGGCTGGCGACTCGGCTACGGCATCTTCCCGCCCGAACTGGTGCCAGCCATCTCCCGGCTGGCGGTCAACAGCGTCTCCTGCACCTCGGTCTCCACCCAGCGGGCCGGGATCGCTGCCCTGACCGGGCCGCAGGACAAGGTGATCGAGTTCCGCGAGGCGTTCCGGGCGCGGCGTGACCTGATCGTGGACGGTCTCAACGCGATTGACGGCATTTCCTGCGTGTTGCCGAAGGGCGCGTTCTACGCCTTCCCGAACATCACCCAGACCGGCCTGAGCAGCCGCGAGTTCGCCGACCGCCTGCTGGAGGACTATGGTGTGGCTGGCATTGCCGGAACGTCGTTCGGTGAGGCTGGCGAAGGCTACGTGCGCCTTTCAACCGCCAATTCGGAGGCCAATCTGCAAAGGGCTCTCGATCGGGTGGCCACGATGGTCGCCGATCTGAAGGGATAGCCCAAACCGTCGGTAGACGTCGTGAGAGGGGATGGCGCCGGGCAGGTGCCATCCCCTCTTTGCATCGGCGATA
>CAZNQC010000065.1:3337-16120 GCA_964574825.1 uncultured Sphaerobacteraceae bacterium
GCCAGCGGATACTCGCAGGCCACGAACGCCGTCATCTCCGGATGCTCATCGAGAAACCGATGAATCCGTGCCTTGTCGGCCGCAATCTGGCGTGGCTGGATTTCCCCGGGTTGGGTGCTTTCCAGCGTCATCAGCAGGTTCGAACGATCATAGGGCACATTGGCACGGCGCAGGGCCGCACCGAAGCCACGCCGCCGGTCCTCGATACTGGATGTCCGCTCGGGGGGCAGCGAGAGGAAGGCGATGTTGGTATGCCCACTCTCGGTGAAGCGTCTGGTCAACTCCATCGCGGCGGCATGGTTGTCGGTGCCCACCGAGTTGACGGCGATACCCTTCATGTACCGATCGACCAGCACCACCGGGAACCCGTCCAGCACGATCCGCAGCAGGGAGTCGTTGTAATACTCGCCGTGGACCGGGAACACCACCAGCCCTCGAACACCAAGCGACACCATCGTGTTGATTGCCTGGTCTTCGACGTCGCGCCGACCGTAACTGCGCTTGATGACCAGGGTGTAGTCAAGCTCGGCGGCCCGTTCTTCAATGGCCAATACCATCCTGGTGCCGAACACGTCGGACCAGTGGGGCAGCACCAATCCAATGGTGGGCATGGCCAACCCGCCCCGTTCACCGAGGGGTGCCGCCGGTCGTGGCGTGTGGGTGGCAGGTGGCGTGACCGCCCCGCCGATGCGGTCGGCGACGAAGGACCCCTTGCCCCGGAAGCGGACGATTAGACCATCGTGTTCCAGGGTTTCCAGCGCCTTTTTCGAGGTGATGCGGCTGACGTTGAACTGTTCGGCCAGCGCCATCTCACTTGGTATGCGGTCACCCGGTCCCAACCGTCCGGAGCGGATTTCGTCCAGCAGATAGGCCCGCAGGCGTTCGTACAGCAGCGGCATGAGTGTCGATCCCAATCGTTGGCAGTCACCTTTGATATGGCAGCATATCAGAGAACGATTGGCGTGCACATTGGGTTGCACCGAATGTGCAGGAACTCGGACAGGCAGCCCGAAGGTCGGAGGCAATCAGCCGCAGAAGTCGCCGTGTCAGGCGTCCTTCGTGGGGCCGAAGTCACCAGCCGGGGAAAACCTCTCCCAGGAGCGCCACGCGAGGCTGGTCTTCGCGGCCTCGTCGTCGGTTCCGGTGGCCCAGGCAAGTGTTCCGGCAATCCAGTAGGAGAGCAACACGCGGCCATACGCGGGATCGACCTGGCGCTGGATGTCGGTCCAGAGCGTCTCGACCACATCGGATGACACCTTCCTCCACCCTTCAAGATCCCAGACGATGCCGATCAGGTCGAGTGTCCCGTCACCATCGCGACAGTCATCCAGGTCAACCACCGCCGTCACCTGGTCGCCCTCGACGAGGAGGTTGGCGGGGGTGAAGTCGCCGTGGATCAGGTCACGCCCTGGTGGAATATGCGTGGCGGCCAACGCTTCTCGGCAACGCTGAGCCAGTAATGCGACCTCTGAGCTGGCCGGAGCTTCGATCCGGTCCAGACGTGACGATATCCAGCTGCTCAGCCAGATTGGCCACTCCTGTCCGCTTCCACGTGCTGCTCCGCGTGCGCGGGCCACCAGGTCACTCGATCTCGCTACGACCGCTGGCGGAGCGGGAGTGGTGACACATGGTTCTCCAGCAGCCTTCTCCCACACTTCGAAGAGGTAATCTCCGGCCACTCCGCGCTGGACGAGGCGTGGAATCGGCCAGCCGAGGTCGCGCAGCACCGGGATGCGTTCTCCGCGAACTCTGAATCGGTCCTGCTCCGCTACCGTATTCGGCCACCATTTCAGCACGAGGAGCGTGCCCTCACCATCGCGTATGGCGTAGGCACCCGCGCCGCTGCCAACCTCGAACCGCCGCGTCAGGGTCAGCGTTTGCCCGATTTCCTGGGCGACACGGGCGACGATATCGGCGATATCTGGTGATTGATCAGCGTGCACGGGCATTGCTCCATCATGGTGCTTCGGTATCAATGGAGTAATTCTCGCACCGGGTTTTCAGGCGGAAAGTGCCAGCCGCACGTGGAGCGCCAGGTGCAGCCGCAGGCGAACATCCGCTGCGTTCAGGTCCAGACCGGTGATCTCGCCAATCCGGTCCAGGCGGTAGAGCACGGTGTTGCGGTGCACGTGCAGCAATGAGGCTGCTTCCTTGGGCGAGCAGTTCGCGGCGAAGAAGGCCTCCAGGGTGCGGATCAACTCGGCGTTGTGGGCTCGGTCGTAGTCTTCAAGCAGGCCGAGGGCCTCGGTCTGGAAGGTCTGCAACTCCGGTAGTTGCTCCGCCGCGTAGATCAGGCGGTACACACCAAGTCGCTCGAACAACGTCACGTTGCCCGGCCCATGCAGGCGTCGTCCAATCGTGAGCGCCTGTCGCGCATCCTGATGCGACTGGCGGATACCTTCCAGGCCGCCCCGGATCCGGCCGACGCCCATCGAGACGACCTCGGTCGAGGCGCCGCTGATCGCCAAGGATGCCGTCAGCCCGTCGCGCAGTTCCTTGACGACAGCTTCCTGCTCGGCTTCGTCATTGACCGGCCAGACAATTTCGGCACTCGTGTTGCGAACGCGCCACAGGATCCGCGCGTTGAGGGCCCGGGCTGCCCGGTTGATGCCTTCTTCCAACGCCGACCAGCGACCATCCCGCACCCGGGCCGGTGTGCCTGGTGCCGTGTCCACTCGCGCGATGATGGTGGTGTGGCTGAGATCGAGGTTGTGACCCAGGCGCCGGATCTGCTGCAGAAGTGACACTTCCGACCGCAGGGCGCCGTCGAGGATTTCATCGAGCACGTTCAGCTCGATTTCACGCCGGGCACTGGCGGCTGCCTGTTCGCGAGTCATCGTCACCGCGCAGGCTGCCGCGCCGCGTGACGCCAGCACTCCGACTTCAACCTGGTCATCGCCCTCGGGCACCAGCAACGACACCGAGCCCAGCAGCCCATCGCGCGACGAGACCGGCGAGACGATCCGTGTCCAGCCAGAGCGACCGGGGAAGGCGGCGTAGGGCGGTTCGGCCGAACTGGTGGCGGCAACCATGCGCAACCAGCCGAGCACGGCACCGCGTGATTCGGTCAGGAAGCCCTCAACCTGTTCGGGGCGAAGGTCCGACCCGGCAGGATGAAATGCCAGCAGTCGTCCGTCGCGGCCTTCGAACGCCACGGCCCGACCGGCAAGATCGGCGAGCTCGCGCGCCAGTTCTGCCAATGGTTCCCCGGCGATGGCCAGTTCCATCATCTGGCGACCGGCTTCCTGGCCCCGCCGCAGGATCTCGCGCCGGCGTTCGGAGATGAACCGCGAAACCGATCGTTCCAGCATGCTGAAATCGGCCGCGTCCGGCAGCACGATCAGGGGTAGCCCGGCATCGTCAGCTGCCCGGCGCGCCAGCAGCGACGGTTCGCCGGCCAGCGCCAATGCCGCCACGCCGAAGCTGGAGAGCTGGCGAATTGCCTCCTCCAGCGACAACTGGTCGTCGAGTTGTTCGAGCACGTGTGGGGGCAGGAGCACCAGCTCGCCACCGGAAAGATGGGCAAAGGCCGGCGGGGTTGCGCGCAGGCGGGAGGCCCACGTCACCTCCCGGTGGAGTCCACCCTGACCGGCCGTCACCAACGCACCCTCCGGCAGTGCCTGCCGCAGGACGTCGTTGACGCTGATCATGGCCAGGCTCTTGTCAGCAGGGTTGCTGTTGCCGGGCTGGGTGTGGGAAAGGGAGGATTGGCCCACCTCAGATATCACCATAACGCAAATGCTCCCAGGGGCTCACGTGACGCCGGTAGTCGATCCATTCGGCGCGTTTCACGGTGAGCAATTGGTCGAAGATGTAACTTCCCAGCGAGCGGCGAATGACATCATCGGCGGCCATCGTGTCGAGCGCTTCGCCCAGTGAGATCGGAAGCCGCGTGACGCCGAGCCGGTTCAGCTCATCGTCGTCATAGGCCACCAGGTTCTCGTCCAGGGGAGCACTGGGTTCTTCGAGGTGCCGAATGCCGTCCAGTCCCGTGCCGAGCGCTACCGCCATCGCCAGGTACGGATTGGCCATCGCATCGGGGCTGCGCAATTCGATATCGGCCGAGGTGCCCGGTGTGAAGGCTGGGACGCGAATGAGCGATGCCTGGGAAACACGAGCCCAGGTGGCGTGACGTGGTGCCCGGTGTCCGTCCGCGAGACGCTTGTACGAATTGACCGTCGTGTTGAGGATGGCGCTCATCCCTTCGGCGTGAGCCAACTGACCGCCGATGAAGTGCCGGGCCGTGGGCGAGATGCCGTCGCCCGAGGTTGGATCGGTCAGCAGGTCCTTGCCGTCCGGAAAGGACATCAGGCGCTGGAAGAGGTGCATGCCCGAGCCGGGTGCGTCCGGAAAGGGTTTGGCCATGAAGGTTGCCCGCAGACCCCGGCGTTGGGCGACCGAGCGGATCACCTGCCGGGTGGTGATGATCTGGTCGGCCAGGCGAATACCTCCGGCATGCAGTAGGTCGAGTTCCTGCTGGCCGGGACCGGTTTCGTGGTGCGCACCTCCCACACCGATGCCCATTTTCTGCAACGTCTCGATGATCTCGTCGCGGGTAACGGCCAGCACGTCCTCGCCGACATCGAAGTACCCGGCGCTGTGCATGATCGGGAGTCGCGGCGGTCCACCGGTGGGGTCGTGCGGCAGGAGATAGAACTCCATCTCGATGCCGACCTGGTAGTCGAACCCGGCCGCGGCGGCTTTCTTCAGTTGGGACTCCAGAGTCGAGCGAGGATCACCGGCGAATGCCTGTCCATCCCGCCGCACCACCCAGCAGTAGAACTGGGCCCGGCGCGGCTCGTAGTCATTTTCCGGAATGATGGTGAGGGAGGTTGGGTCCGGCGCCAGGTAGAGGTCCAGTTCCACCTGCCGCATGCCACCGGCCATCGAGGCACCGTCGAAGCGGTATCCCTGGCGCAGGGTGCGCTCCATCAGGTTGGCGGGAATGGTCAGTGCCTTGATTCCGCCGGCAATATCACTGAACTGCAGGTCGACAACGGCGATCCTGGCCTCCGCCAGCCGCGCGAGCACCTCCTCGATCTGCTCCTCGGTGGGAACGGCCGGTAACGCGTCGATGAATCCGGTCATGCATTGCTCCTGGTATCGCTTTCCGCAGCCCGGAAAGCGGCTCTGCTTGTGACATTGTGAACAATCTGTGCCAGGAATCCAAACAATCTGGGCCTTGCGTCACCAGGTGGCCCGGTTCCGCCCGGTTGGTTTTTGTGCATTTTGAACCAGAAATCGCCTAAAGGCAAGCACTGCTTCCCATCGGGAAGTGCCGCGATTCCCCGGTTATTCCGGGCGAATCGCTTTCTGCGCCTTCCCAGCAGGATTGTGCACCTCGCCATGTCGTTTGGGCACAACATCCAAAAGTTTATGCATGTGATCTTGGCGTTCAGTCCCTGTAGCTTGTTTCGGATGATCCCTAGACTTGAAGTTCCCACGATGGAGTGGACCGTGCTTGTCCCGACGGAGCAGCGCGACAAGCGTTGCCGCCTCCTGTCTCCAGTCGTGTGTCGCCGAAAACTTTGTGTGTAGATTCACAATCGAGCCACCGGGACCCGTGATAGGTGTTTGGGTTCTCCGCACAACCATGGCGAAAGTCATCTTGATCCACGAAGGAACCGCTATGACACATTCCCCCGCCATTTCGAACGCGCCACTCTACTCCCCCAGCTACGAGCATGATTCCTGTGGCGTTGGGCTCGTGGTTGATATTCAGGGCCGCGCTTCTCGCCAGATCGTAGAGAAGGCGCTGGCCGGTCTGGTCAACCTCACCCACCGCGGTGGCGTCGGGGCCGACCCGCGTTCAGGCGACGGTGCCGGACTGCTGATCCAGGTTCCGCACGCCTTGTTTGCCGGTGACCTGGCCGTGGCTGGCGCAGAGGACCTTGCCGCTGGTGACTACGGGGTGGCGATGCTCTTCCTGCCGACTGACCCAGCCGCCCAGGACCAGGCTCGCGCACTTGTCAACGAGGCGCTGGCCAGCCGGGACCTCGATGTCATCACCTGGCGCGAGGTGCCGATCGACCCGTCCGTCCTCGGTCCGACCGCCCTCGCCATGCTGCCGGCCATCGCCCAGGTCTTCATCCGCCGCCCGGCTGGTATGGATCTCGATACCTTCGAACGCAAGCTGATGCTCGGGCGCCGCGCCATCGAGCGTGCCGCCAGCGCTGCCGGATTCACCGACGCCGATCTCTACGTCTCGTCCTGTTCGGCTCGCACGGTTGTCTACAAGGGGATGTTCCTGCCCGAGGACCTGGCGACGTTCTATCCCGACCTTCAGCGCGATGAAGCCACCAGCGCTATCGCCCTCTTCCACCAGCGATACTCGACCAACACGTTTCCCACCTGGGGCCTGGCCCAGCCGTTCCGTCAGATTGCCCACAACGGCGAAATCAACACCGTTCAGGGGAACAGGCTCTGGATGCAGGCCCGCACGCCGATCCTCGAACTGGCCGATGGCACTCCGGCGGAGGACCTCAAGCCGGTCGTCTCGATGTCCGGCTCCGACTCCTTCTCGCTGGACAACGCGCTCGAACTCATTCGCTTCAGCGGCCGCACCCTGCCGCACGCCTTGATGATGTGCGTGCCGGAGCCATGGGAACAACTGCCGGACATGGACCCGGCCCGTCGCGCCTTCTATGACTATCACGCTGGCCTGACCGAGCAGTGGGATGGACCAGCGGCGCTCGGCTTCACCGATGGTGTCCTCGCTGGTGCCACGCTTGACCGCAACGGCCTCCGCCCTGTCCGCTACGCAATCACGGAGGACGGCCTCTTCGTCGCTGGTTCGGAAGCGGGCACCATCGAGATCGACCCGGCCACCATCGTCGAGAAGGGACGGCTCGGACCTGGTCAGATGATCCTGGTCGACACCGAGCGTGGCGTCGTCGTGCGGAACAAGGACCTCAAGGAGAACATCTCGGCGAACCAGCCGTACGCCGAATGGCTGGCCGCCAACCGGATCGCGCTCGGCGAGTTCGTCGAAGCGAACGAAGAGATTCCGGTGCCGGTCGATGCCGACGCCAAAACCCGCAACGCGCTAACCAAGACCGATCCAGCCGTGGTCGCGAAGCAGCGCGCCTTCGGCTACACCGCTGAAGACCTGCGCCTGATCATCACCCCGATGGCGGGTGAAGCCAAGGAACCAACCTGGTCGATGGGCGATGACGCGCCGCTGGCCGTCCTCTCCGAGATCACCCGCCCATTGACCGCCTACTTCCGCCAGCGGTTTGCCCAGGTCACCAACCCGCCGATCGACTCGCTGCGCGAACGCAAGGTCTTTGCACTCGACTCCTTCGTCGGGCCGCGTCACAACCCGCTGGTGGCGAGCCCGGAAGCAGCGAAGCTGATTCACCTCAAGAGCGTCGTCCTCACCGGTGGGGGAATTGCCGCGCTGCGCAACGTCTCCGACGTCAAGGTGGCCGAGGTCGGCACCCTGTTCGAGATTGACGCACCCGCAGGGGCGATGGCCGATGCGCTCGACCGGATCGTGGCTGACGTGGAGGCTGCCGTTCGTGGCGGTGCCGGCGTTGTGATCCTGACCGATGCCGCGCTCGACGAGCAGCACGCTGTGGTGCCGATGTCGCTGGTGGTTGGTGCGGTTCATCACCACTTGATTCGCCAGGGACTCCGCTCCAACGCCGACCTGATCGTCGAAACCGGCGAAGTCTGGGACGTCCATCAACTGGGCGTGCTGATCGGCTATGGTGCTTCGGCCGTCTACCCGTACCTCGCGCTCGAAGCGTCGGCCCAGCTCTCCGGTCAGCGTGGCTACGAGGAAACCCGCCCGGCCGAGCTGCGCGACAACTACGTGCACATGCTGGAGTACGGCTTCCTCAAGGTCATCTCCAAGATGGGGATCACCACCGCGATGGGCTATCGCGGCGCCCAGATCTTCGAAGCCATTGGGCTCTCGCAGGAGCTGGTCGATCGCTGCTTCACCGGCACGCCCTCGCGCCTTGGCGGGATCGGCCTGGCCGAGATCGAAGCCGATGTCCGCAAGCGCCATACCGCCGCCTATGCCGAAATGGCGGCCCGCCTGCCGGATGACGGCCTGATCAAGTTCAAGCGCGACGGCGAGACCCACGGCTACTCGCCGACCTTCGTCAAGGCAATCCAGTCAGCCTCCCAGAACAACGACAAGGAGGCCTACCAGACCTATCGCGATCTGGTGCGCGAGCAGCCGATCACCACGATTCGCGACCTCTTCGACATCAAGCCAGTCGGCCCCGCCATTTCGGTTGACGAGGTGGAACCCGCCGAGGCGATCATCAAGCGCTTCGTGGTTACGGCCATGTCGCTTGGCTCGCTCTCGCCGGAAGCCCACTCGACCCTCGCGGTGGCGATGAACCGGCTCGGCGGCCGCTCCAACTCCGGTGAGGGCGGCGAGGATCCGGTCTGGTTCGACGACGATCCAAACGGCGACACGATTCGTCATAACAAGGTCAAGCAGGTCGCCTCGGGCCGCTTCGGTGTCACCGCGCGCTACCTTGCCAAGGCCGAGGAACTCGAAATCAAGATCGCCCAGGGTGCCAAGCCCGGCGAAGGTGGCCAGCTGCCCGGTTTCAAGGTCACCGAGTTCGTCGCGCGCATGCGCCACGCAGTGCCGGGCCTGCCACTGATCTCGCCGCCGCCGCATCACGACATCTACTCGATCGAAGACCTCGCCCAGCTGATCTATGACCTGCGTCAGATCAACCCGCGGGCGAAGATCGGCGTCAAGCTTGTCGCCGAGGCCGGTGTCGGTACGGTTGCAGCCGGGGTCGCCAAGGCCCGCGCCGACTACATCCTGATCGCCGGTCACTCCGGTGGCACGGGCGCGGCCCCGCTGGCGTCGATCAAGCACGCCGGTGTGCCGTGGGAACTCGGCATGGCCGAAACCCAGCAGACCCTCGTCATGAATGGCTTGCGGTCCCGCGTTCGGCTCCGCACCGACGGTGGTCTCAAGACCCCGGAAGACATCATTGTGGCTGCGCTGCTCGGGGCCGACGAGTTTGGCTTCGGCACCTCGATCCTGGTCGCCATTGGCTGCGATATGGCCCGCCAGTGTCACCTCAACACCTGTCCGACCGGCATCGCCACCCAGCGCGAAGACCTCCGCGCCAAGTTCACCGGCAAGCCGGAGGATGTGATCGGTTACTTCACCCAACTCACCCAGGCCATCCGCGAGGACCTGGCCGCGATGGGTGCCCGCTCGATCGAAGAACTGATCGGCCGCTCCGATTTGCTGGCGCCGAAGCAGGTCCCTGGTCGCGCCTCGCTGCTCGATGTCTCGGCTCTCTTCGCCCCGCCGGCGGCGGATGACGAGCGCCGCAAGTCGATCGATATCGACCACAACGCCGACGAAACGCTCGACACGCGGATCCTCGCCCGCATCGAGAGTGATCTCGCCGAAGGCCGGCCGGTCGAGGTGGAGGAGTCCATCTACACCGAGAACCGGACGGTGGGAGCCCGCATCGCCGGTGCGATGACTGTGCTGCGTGACGCCACCCCGACGCCGCTCGACCGGGTGTCGCTGAAGTTCCGCGGGTCCGCCGGCCAGAGCTTTGGCGCCTTCAGCGTGCCGGGCCTGACGCTCAAGCTGGAGGGCGAGGCCAACGACTACGTCGGCAAGGGCATGAGCGGCGGCGAGATCGCCATCTTCCCCGATCGCACCGCCCAGTTCGACACGCCGCAGACGATTGCCGGGAACACCATTCTCTATGGAGCCACCGGTGGCACTGTTTTCATCGCTGGCACGGTTGGTGAGCGGTTCGCCGTTCGCAATTCCGGCGCGACCACCGTCGTGGAAGGCGTCGGCGACCACGGCTGTGAGTACATGACCGGTGGCAAGGCCGTCATCCTCGGCCCGACTGGCAATAACTTTGGTGCCGGCATGACCAACGGTGTCGCCTTCGTCCTCGACCAGGCCGACACTTTCAGCGGGAGTTACAATCCCGACTCGGTGTCCGTGACCCGGGTTGAAGGGAACGAGGCGATCGAGTTGAAGTCGCTCATCCGGCGCCACGCCGAGGCGACCGGCTCGCCGCACGCACAGGACTTGCTCGCGGATTGGGACGAAACGATCGCCCGGTTCTGGAAGGTCACGCCGACCGCCGTGCTGGAATTGCAGCAACTGGTTGCCCAGTCGGCTGAAGGTGCCGCCGACTAGACGTCATCCTGCTTGCATGGAACGGAACGCCCTCGGGTTCGAGATCGAATCTCGGGGGCGTTTCGCGTTACCGTCTGCGGTGAGACAACGCAGATGTACGGGTGAACGGCCTCCGCATTGCGGCATTCAAGGTCACTCTCACCAAATCGCGGAGGTCTGTCCGCCCGATCGTGGAAGTACATTCGATCGTTGTGACCCATAATCGTGTGATCGTAATCTGCTGTGCAGGTGCGCGGCTTGCCGGGGCAGTACGGAAGTCCCAGCCGACCTCTCGCAGACCGGTTGGCATGCCGCGTTTTGGTCGGCGCGTGGGCTTCCCCGCGTCTGGTGGTTGCCAACTCCGACGTTGAGTTGCCCCCATCGTGAAACCAGAGGCATTTTGCTGCATTCCGTAAGAAAGGACGCGCCATGACACCCGAGGAACGCCGGAAGCTGATCGAGGACTACAAGGCTGGCCCGGCGTTGCTCCGCGCCGCCTGGGACGAAGTTCCCGCCCCTGCCCGGCAGTGGCGCCCGGCGAAAGGCGAATGGTCGGCGCACGAGATCATCCTCCACTGTGCCGATTCCGAGGCCTACGCCGCGATCCGCATTCGCCTGCTGGCCGCCGAAGATTCACCCCTCATCGTCGGGTACGATCAGGAGGCCTGGGCCGAAGTCTTCGCCTATCACGAGTTGCCGGTGGAACCCGCTTTCGCCGTGGTCGATGTCGTTCGCGCCTCGACCGGTCTCCTGCTCGACCGGCTCACCGACCAGCAGTGGGCGAACGTGGGCAATCACACCGAGAGCGGACCCTACTCTGCCGAGGACTGGCTCCGCACCTACTCGGCCCACCTCCACGACCACGTCGCTCAGATCCACACGAACCTGGCCCTCTGGTCCTCGCGAAACTGACCCGTCTGTCACCTGCGCGTTGCCCTGCTCTTGTTGCCATCGTGTGGCTTCCGCCATACAGTCTTGTGCATCAGAGCACGCTCGAAACAAGCCCTTCATGGCATGGAGCAACGCATGTCGTCATCTCCGGAATCCCCCATCGTCGCGCCGCAGGTCCCATCGGTCGATCCGACTCCGGTACAAGCAGCGTCTGATCGGCCCCGGTGGCAGGGCGTTGCCAGCCGGGTCTGCACCGTCCTGTTCGCCATCCTGGCGGTGTTGTCGGTGGTCACGACCTGGCTTTCGGTCGAACTGCTGAACACTGACCGCTACGTGGATACCGTCTCGAACCTGGCTGCCGACCCCGCCATTCAGGATGCGGTGGCTCAACGACTCTCCACCCTCCTGGTCGACCAGATTGGCCCGTCCGTCACCCCCGAATCGCCGGAGACGACGGACGAGGGTCTGTTCTCCATCGCGAGCTTGACCCGCGCTGCCTCGATTCAGCTGATCGATCGCACGGTTGCAGAGGTCGTGCAGTCGGACGCCTTCCAGGGGGCCTGGACCGCGGCGAATCGTCTCGTCCACCCGCAAGTCGTGGCCCTGCTGCGCGGCGAGGACGTCTCGTTGGCCTCAACTGCCGGAGGCCAGGTCATGATCGATCTGACGCCATTGGTGGTCGAGGTCCAGACCCGGTTGAGCGATCGAGGCTTCACCTTCCTCGACCGCATCACCATCGAACCTGCCGCCTACAGCTTCGTCGTCTTCGAGTCGTCGGAACTGGCCTCCGCCCAGTCTGCCGTGGATCTCCTGCTCACCCTGCGCTGGCTTCTTCCCGTGCTGGCCATTGTGGCACTCGCGGCAGCCATGGTGCTTGCCAGCAACCGGTGGCGGGAGGCCACTGCGGCCAGTCTCGGTGTCTCGCTGGCCATGGTGCTCGTGTTGGTAGCGCTCTCGATTGCGCGGAACCGGCTGACCGGCAATCTGGCACCAGGCAGTGTTGCTGCGGCGACGGCGTTCTTCGACATCCTCGTTGAGAGCCTGCGGGAACTCGGTCGTTTCCTGACGCTCCTTGGCCTGGCAGTCGCCGGTGGCGCATTCGTGCTGATGCCGGCCAATCCGTGGCGTAGCAGCATCAGCACATTCGTGGTGCGCTACCGCGACTTGCTCTACGGCGCGGTGATTGGCGTGGGGTGTCTCGTCATCGTGTTTCAGGACCAGCCATCGATTGCCGTCGTCCTGACCGTGGCGGTACTGGCCCTGGTAGCCGGGGTTCTGGTCTGGTGGATCGACCGATCTACCCCACCGCTGGAACCAGCTGCCTGATACCGACTCCGGGAGATCGCCTGGGCACCCGTCGTGGAGGTGTCACAGACTCCAGCGGGTGGTACCCGGGGAGAATCTCCCGTGGGCGCTGGGGCCGAGACACCGTACATTTTCTATTGTCTACTCGCCATTTTCTCGACCCTCCCTCGGCGCCCAGGCATGCAGCCGGCGGAGGAGCGACCGCTTCTTGCTCTGGTGGTGTTCCATTCGGCCCAGAATGCTGTCCAGCGTCTCGACTGCTTCCACGATGTGCGAACCCTTGTTCAGCATCACACACTCGGCCCGCTCACCCATTGCGGCGTCGGTGATCTCGGAACGCGAAGGGATCCTCGTCTGCGCCAGCGTTTCCAGCACCTGGGTTGCCCAAATCACCGGCAGGTGGGCCGCCTCGGCCAGCCAGAGGATTTCTTCCTGCACTTCGGCCAGACGTT
>CAZNQC010000066.1:0-5517 GCA_964574825.1 uncultured Sphaerobacteraceae bacterium
CCGAATTAAAGAATTACCGCAGCGTGTTTTTCACTGAACGATCAGCGGATCGCCAACCCGGACATCCAACTATCCCGCTCGCATCAAGGGTGCCGTAGAATATGAGAGTCATTCGCGACTGGCGTCAGCCCGCCGGAATCTGCCCGTCTCCGGGCCGGTTCCGCCTCACCCTGTGAGTCGATGCCGTCGACATTTGCCCATCCGGCACGGAAAGGACCCTCGCCTCCATGACTACACAGCCGCAGGCCCACGACAACGCTGTCGGTGCGCGCGCGCAACTCACCACCAGTTCCGGCACCACCTACGACTATTACCGGCTCGACCGGCTCGTCGAACTTGGTCTGGTCGACAACCTCGAGCGCCTACCGTTTACGGTGCGTATCCTGCTCGAGAACGTGCTGCGCAACATCGGTGGTGAATTTGCCGAAGAGCGTCACCTCGAAGCCCTCGCCAAATGGCAGCCGGTCGCCGGTGCCGCCGATGACGACTTCGAACTGCCCTTCCTCCCGGCCCGGGTGGTCCTCCAGGACTTCACCGGCGTCCCCTGTGTCGTCGACCTCGCCGCGATGCGCGATGCCGTCGGTGAGATGGGTGGCGACGTCACGAAGATCAATCCCCTCGTGCCGGTCGACCTCGTCATCGATCACTCGGTGCAGGTCGACAACTTCGGCACGCTCGGTGCGTTCGCCTTCAACGTCGAACGCGAATACGAGCGCAACCGCGAGCGGTACGAACTGCTCCGCTGGGGCCAGGGTGCTTTCCAGAACTTCCGCGTCGTTCCTCCCGGCACCGGCATCGTTCACCAGGTCAATCTCGAGTACCTCGCGCCAGTGGTGGCAACCAAGGAAGACGAAGGCGGGGTCGTCGCCTTCCCGGACACCCTCGTTGGTACTGATTCCCACACCACGATGATCAATGCGCTCGGTGTGCTCGGTTACGGCGTCGGCGGCATCGAGGCCGAGGCCGTCATGCTCGGCCAGCCGCTCTACCAGCTCTCGCCGGAGGTGGTCGGCCTCAAGTTCACGGGTGGCATGCATCCAGGGTGCACCGCCACCGACCTGGTGCTCGCCGTCACCGAATTGCTTCGTAAGCACGGCGTCGTCGGCCGCTTCGTCGAGTACTGTGGCACCGGTCTCAGCAACCTCAGCCTCGCCGATCGCGCCACCATCGCCAACATGGCGCCGGAATATGGAGCCACGGCCGGTCTCTTCCCGGTCGATGACGAAACGTTGCGGTATCTGCGCCTGACCGGCCGCGATGACGAAACGATCGATCTGGTCGAGCGGTACTCGAAGGCGCAGGGGCTCTTCCGTACCGACGAGACACCTGACCCAGTCTTCAACGAGCTGCTGGAACTCGATCTTTCGACCATCGAACCCAGCCTGGCTGGTCCGCGCCGCCCGCAGGACCGGATTGCACTCGGTGGTGTGCAGGATGTCTTCCGCCGGGCCTACGAGACGGTCTTCTCCACCGACGAAGTTCATCGCTCCCAGCCTGACGGCTATGATCGGCAATCGATCGATAGCTTTCCGGCCAGCGATCCGCCCGCGGCCACGGCCGGCCAGACCGACGAAGGCACCCTCCCGGGTGACGCCGCCGACAATGCCCTCGCCGACGAATACCGGGAATCGGCCGCCGGCATGCCGCACGTCGGCGATGTCACCATCACCATCGAAAACGAGGAAACCGGCCTCCACCACGGGTCGGTGGTGATTGCGGCCATTACGTCCTGCACCAACACGTCCAACCCGTCCGTCATGCTCGGGGCTGGCCTCATCGCCAAAAAGGCCGTCGAGCGCGGGCTGGATGTGCCGCCCTACGTGAAGACATCCCTGGCGCCGGGGTCGCAGGTAGTGACCCGCTACCTCGAAGAAGCGGGTGTCACCCCCTATCTCGAAGCGCTCGGGTTCCACACCGTTGGCTATGGCTGCACCACCTGCATCGGCAACTCCGGCCCGTTGCCGGATGAGGTTGCCCTGGCCGTCGACGAAAACGAACTCGTCGTCGCTTCGGTGCTCTCGGGCAATCGCAACTTCGAAGGACGCATTCACCCGCAGGTGCGGGCCTCCTTCCTGGCCTCGCCGCCGCTGGTCGTGGCCTACGCGCTCGCCGGCACGGTCGATATTGACCTGACCACCGAACCGGTCGGAACCGATCCCAACGGTGATCCCGTTTTCCTGGCAGACATCTGGCCGACCAACGAGGACGTGCTGGAGGCTATCAGCTCATCCGTGTCGCCGGAAATGTTCCGCGAGGAATACGCCACGGTCTTCGCTGGTGACGAGCGCTGGCAGACACTGCCAACGCCGGAGGGTGATCGCTTCACCTGGGACATCGGGTCGACCTACGTTCGCCGCCCAACCTTCTTCGATGACCTCTCGCCGGAACCGAAGCCGGTCGAGGATGTCCGGGATGCCCGCGTCCTCGCCTACCTCGGTGACTCGGTGACGACCGACCACATCTCTCCGGCTGGTGCCATCGCCAAGACGAGTCCCGCCGGTGACTACCTGGTCAACATGGATGTCGAACAGCGCGACTTCAACTCGTACGGGTCGCGCCGCGGCAACCACGAAGTGATGGTGCGCGGAACCTTCGCCAACATCCGGCTGCGCAACCAGCTTGCTGACGGCAAGGAAGGCAACTGGACGACCTACTTCCCGACCGGCGAAATCATGTCGATCTGGGAAGCCTCGATGCGCTACCAGGAACAAGGCACCGAGCTGGTGGTGCTGGCCGGCAAGGAATACGGCACCGGTTCCTCGCGCGACTGGGCAGCCAAGGGCACGCTCATGCTGGGCGTCAAGGCCGTCATCGCCGAGAGCTTCGAGCGGATCCACCGGTCGAACCTGGTCGGCATGGGGGTGTTGCCACTGCAGTTCCTGCCCGGTGAATCGGCCGCCTCGTTGGGCCTCACCGGCACCGAGACCTTCGCCATTCGCGATCTCGATGCCAACCTGGCGCCTGGCGCGATCATGACCGTTGACGTCACCCGCGAGGACGGCAGCGCGACATCGTTCCAGGCGCTGGCCCGCGTCGATTCCAGCGTCGACGTGCGGTATTTCCGGAATGGCGGCATCCTGCCGGCTGTCTTGCGGCGTCTCATGCAGGCGTAGCGGTCGCTGCCGGCCTGCACGGCGTATACGGACCAACCTGTCGCCCCTCTCCAGCGGACCTGTTAGGATTTCCGCCGGTTGAGGGGCGATGCCGATGTCGTCCCCAGAACAGGGGAGTTCCGTGCCTAGAGGTCGTTATGAGGTCGCCACCATCGTCGGCAGCCTGCGACGCCGGTCATTCAATCGCTCACTGATGCAGACCACCATGCTGGTCGCACCCGAGCACATGCATCTCTACGAAGTCCCGATCGACCGCCTGCCATTCTTCGACGAAGACCTCGAACGGCAGGGCGATCCTCCGGCCGTCGCCGAGTTCAAGCAGGCAATCGAACGTGCCGATGCCCTGCTGATCTTCACCCCGGAATATGGATACTCCATTCCTGGAGTGCTGAAGAACGCGCTCGATTGGGCGTCACGGCCTCCGGCACGCTCGGTATTGCGTGGCATGCCGGTTGGTCTCACCGGAGCAAGTGCTGGCCGCTCCGGCACCATGCGTGCCCAGCTCCACCTGCGCCAGATTCTGCTGCACATGGGCGCCATCGCGCTGCCCAGTCCTGAGGTCTACGTCTCGTTTGCCGAAGGCAAGTTCAACCAGGTGGGTGAACTCAAGGACCAGACATCCCTCGACCAGGTCAAGGCGTTCATGTTGGCCTTTGACGAGTGGATGCAGTTGCTCGTTCAGCGAGGATAGGTGCAACCGCGACCTCCAAACTGGCGTTAGGCAAGTGAACCCAAACGCTCGAGGCACGGCCCACCGCCTCGCACGGAGGACCACATGACCGTTTCCACCACGCTTCATCGTCGTCGCCTGCTTGCCGGGCTCGGCCTGTCCGGTCTCGCGCTGACGGGCATCATTCCGCACGGGGCGGCTCAGCACAGTCCCTTCGCCACCCCCACTGTCGCGGAAGCCATGGGCTCGGCGCTGGACGGACCGCTGGGAACCCTGCTGGCAATGGTTCCGTTGTCCCTGGTCGAATCGCAGACGCAGGGTTCGTTCTGGACCTACTCCGATATCGCTCGCCAGTTCGAGTCGCTTGGGATGACCCACTCGATCGACGGCCCCGACACCGAGAACGAGCCATTTGTCGACGCAACCTATGCATTGGCAGCAATGGGAAACCTCTTCACCTTCGCCATGGACGAGGAGCTCGCCGCTGCCATTGGCTTCCGGGTGCTCGGCCTGGACCAGATGCTGTACATCGGCAATCCTCCCAACCAGGTGCAACTGTTCCGGGCTCCATTCGATCCCGAGCAACTCGTTGCGGCCTGGCAGGAGTCTGGCTATGAAGAGCGGGTCTCCGACACAGGTGTCTCCATCTGGACGATCGGCCCTGACCGCGAAATCAGCCCCGATCATCCCATCCAGCGGAAGGCGCTCAGCGAGATGAACAACCTCGCCCTGGTCGGTGATGTGATCGTCGCCAGCCCGGCGCTGGAACATGTGGAGCAGGTGCTGACGCACATCGCATCGGACGGAGCGTCCCTGCTGGACGAGCCGCTCACCGGCCCGGCAATCGCAACCTTGCCGGAAACGATCGTGTCGGCGATGGCGATTCCTGCATCGGCGCTTGGAATCTCGCCCTTCGAGATCGAAGCTGTCGATGCTCAGACCGATGAGATCGAGGCTATTCGGGCCGAGTTCGGCCTGATGCCACCGATTCAGGGGTTGATCGCGGCGGTCAACGAGGGCGCCATCATCGCCGACTCCGACTGGTCGCCCGATGGCACGCCGGTTGCCACACCCCGGTCCGACATTGGCGCTGCTTTCTGGCGGCTGAACGCTGCCACGCCGGAAGATGCCGAGCAGATCCGGGCAATCGTTGAAGCCCGCTGGAATCGCCTGAGATCCCTGGCTACCGGTCTTCCGTATACCGACTACATGGGTATCACCGCAACCAGGGTCGTGGATTCGGTGGCCGAGATCGACTTCCAGATGCTGACGAATCCCACATTCTGGCTTCGCCTGATCTACCAGCGGGACGTGCTGCCGTTGGCGCCGGACAACACCAGCACCTGAACTCATCTCGTCTGTCTGATCCTGACACCGACGGCGCGTTCAGTCGTCGTTGGAGGCGTCGGGATTGCGCAGGCGTTGGGCCACGCTGGATGCCCGGTTGGCCAGTTTGTCCCGGTCATCCAGCAGGTCAAGCAACCTCGCAGCGTTGCCGGACACACTCATCAGGTGGGTGATGTCGTTCGGGTTGTCGCGTGCTTTTTCCAGCACCTCGCGGAGATCGGCCCATTGCGAGCCATCGGTGCGGTCCTCAAGCTCCTCCGCCAGGAGTTGCGGGGTGAGCTTCTGGTTTGGATTGACGGGCTTCGGTCGGGCAAGTCGCGGCACCAGGGATTGGAGTTCGGCAATCAGGCGCTCAGCCTTGGCGAGGGTTGCTTCCTCGTCCTCCTC
>CAZNQC010000066.1:5617-9238 GCA_964574825.1 uncultured Sphaerobacteraceae bacterium
TCTCGAGTACCTCCAGGATCTCTTCGTCGTCTGCCGCCGTGGCTACCGGCTCCGAATCGGTCGATTCTGGCTCGACTGCCCAGCTTTGGGCCCACACGGCGAGCGTCTCCTGATCTTCGTCGCTGCCAGCAGTTTCGTCATCGATGCTCACGACTGCTTCATCTTCCACGATGGCCAAGTCAGGCTCGACATCTTCGGTGATGGTTGGTTCGTCGCTGGAGGCTGGCGCGACCAGATCGTCGATTTCGGTCGGATCAACCAGGCCTGTATCAGGTTCTCGGTCCGGATCGTCCAGCACGATGCCCGTTTCCTCATCCACCGCCTCCGTGGGGAGGGAGTTGGAACTTTCGCCCCAATTCCACGTGGTAGTGGTAGGGCTGGTCTCGTTGATTGTGTCGGTCTCTTCGGCATTGCCCAGAGCAGCCTCGGTCGCGGCTGTGGGCCAGCCGCCTTCCGGAGCGGCCGTCTGTTCGATGGCTGCACCCCAGGAGAACGGCGAGCTGCCGGAACTCGCCTCGTTCAGCTGGGTGCCGCACGCAGTGCAGAAGCGTGCACCTTCACGAACGCTGGCACCACAGTTGGAACAGGTTTGCATGCGGGGACTCCTTGGCAGGCAGGATGAAATCTCGGATTGCGCTGGGCACAGGATACTGTGTCGCTGGACTGCCACGCAGCAATCCTGCGACAATGACCGGCAACACTGCCGACCCGCACGAGATGGGGGCAGCAGGCATTTGACTCGGCTCGCGGCCGGTTGGATTCGGCCAGAAAAGTGAAGTGATCCATGACGAATGTGCTGGTTGGTCGACGCGCCGTGTCGGCCCGGCAGTTGCCGGTTGGGGCGGCTGCCGCGTTTGATGTTTCGTCGGGACAACTGATCCAGATTGTCGATCTGGTTGGCAAGCAGGTGGCCGCGTTCACCGCGGTCGGCAAGGATGGTCGGGTCGAGCGACTCTCACCGTCCACCACCATCACGTCCAACGCCTCGCTGGTGCTGAATGTTGGCGACCGGCTCTATTCGCAGCATCGCACGCCGATGTTCGAAGTGGTGGAGGATTCCGTCGCCCGCCACGACCTGCTCACCTCGCCGCTGCCAGTCGATCCCGAGGATACGTCGAAGTCGGCAATCAAGGAGTCGACCGCCACTTCCCTGGCCGACGTGGCGGTTGCGGCTGGTCTCGACGCCGGTGATGTGGCCGATCCGGTCAACTTTTTCAAGAACGTGGTGGTCAAGCAGCGCGGCGAACTCGACGTCAAGGATTCGTTCGCCGAGCGGAACGACACGGTCGTCCTGCGGGCGTTGGCCGATTGCACCGTCATCGTGGCGAACGCGTTTCCCGAGAAGAAGGCTGGCGTGGCCAGTGCTGCCCCGCGCAAGGGACGTACCCCCCACCTTCTGGTCCGCGTTTACAGCTAACCCGTGTCTCGGATCTGGCGAAGCGGCTCTCCCTGATTGGAGGCCGCTTCACTATTTCCATGACGGATGGTGATTCAGAACAGAATCCAGACCAGCAAAATGGTGGTGACCACAATCCCGGCCGCGACCACGGCAAGTGCCACGACATCACTCGCAGTGAGCTTGAAGGCGTTCCGGCGACTTGATTCGTCCATGTCGGCTCCATCAATGAGCGGCGGAGGGTGGACCAAGGGGGATTTCGGTCCTGCCGGGCTTCTCCCGACACACGTTTGCTGCTGAATATGGTACTCAGTAGCAAGACGAAGTGACGATCCGGCCCTTGCATTCATCCCTACGAACGCCAGCGGCCCGACCCTGTCACCACGACCCAGCGCAGGATTGCGCTCGCGCCATGCCACGCGTGTTCGGCATTCACACCGGGAGGTAGAACCGGAGACGTAATCGACGTCGTCCCGGTCGTCCAAGCATGACTACATCCACCAACCACCTCATGATCATGGCCTACGGCGGACCAGATTCGCTCGATGATGTCCGCGACTACCTGCTGGATGTCCGGCACCATCGCCCCACCTCGGACGAGATTGTCGCCGAGATCACCGAACGCTATCGCCTGATCGGTGGCCGATCGCCAATTCTCGAGTTGACCAACGCCGAGGCCGCCGGGATCGAGTCGGCACTGAACGCCAATGCGCCCGACGGGCAATCCTGGAAGGTGTGGGTGGGGATGCGGCACTGGCGTCCCTTCATCAAGGACACCCTGGCCGAGATGGAATCGGCAGGTGTGACTGATGTCGTCGGATTGGTCATGGCGCCGCACTATTCGCAGATGAGCATCGGTGCCTACTTCAAGCGGGCAGCCGAGGCCGGGAGCCCCATTCGCATTCACCAGATCACGAGTTGGAACACGTTGCCGGGGTACCTCGATGCGTTGGAAGACCGCATCACCACTGCGCTGCAGAAGTTCCCGGAGGACATTCGCGACCAGGTTCCGGTCATCTTCACTGCCCACAGCCTTCCGGAGCGGATTCGGTCCTGGGACGATCCCTACGAGCGAGAGTTGCAGGAGACGGTCTCGAAACTGCGTGAACGATTCCCGAATCAGCCGTGGGAATGGGCCTACCAGAGTGCCGCCATGACCGCTGATCCCTGGTTGGGGCCAGATGCCAGCGAGGTCATTGCCCGGCTGCACGACGAGGGCGTTAACGATGTGCTGATCTGCCCTATTGGCTTCATCTGCGAGCATGTCGAGATCCTGTACGACATCGATGTCGAGTTCCAGCAGCAGGCGAAGGAACTGGGCATGCATCTCGAACGCGTCGAGATGCTGAATGACCACCCGCTGATGTTGGAAGGACTGGCAGGCATGGTGCTGCAGGAAGTCAACGAGCGCGGTCTGCTGACCGGCGTTGAGACGGCCTGACCAGCGTGACCCGGATAGCCATTGTTGGCGGCGGCATCGCCGGTCTGGCCACCGCCTATTTCCTGCTGGAGTCCGATCCGACCCTGGATGTCGAGGTTTTTGAGCGCGAGCCGCAAACCGGCGGCAAGCTGCGCACCGACCAGCTGGACGGCTTCGTTGTCGAGCGCGGTCCGGACGCATTTCTGGCCGCCAAGCCCGGGGCGATCGGACTCAGCCACCGGCTCGGTCTCGATGAACAGGCGGTCTCGCCAATTCCCGAAAACCGCCAGTCGTTCGTGATGCGGGATGGTGCCCTGGTTCCCATTCCTCAAGGTCTGAGCGGGCTCATACCAGGAGACCTCAAACCAATCCTGCAGAGTCCGTTGCTTTCGCTGCGCGGGAAGGCGCGTCTGGCCCTGGAAGCGGCCATTCCCAAGCGCAAGGCGCGCGACGAAGAGTCGATTGCCGCATTCATGCGCCGGCGCTATGGCCGTGAAACCTGGGAGCGGATGATCGAGCCACTGCTCACCGGGATCTATGCAGGCGACGGTGAGCAACTCAGCATCGATGCAACGTTCCCGAATCTGCCCGCCCTGGAAGCCGCCCACGGCAGTCTGCTCCGTGGAGCCGTTGCAGCGAGGAAAACCGCATCGAACCAGCCCACATCGTCGGGAACGCCAAAGGGGTTCGTAAGTTATCGCGATGGCATGGAGACACTTCCCATTGCCACTCGTGCCGCCGTCGAGCAGCGAGGTGGGCGGATCACTGTTGGCATGCGGGTGCGCTCGATCGAGCGCGATGCCAC
>CAZNQC010000066.1:9338-11589 GCA_964574825.1 uncultured Sphaerobacteraceae bacterium
AGCGATGAGTACCCCCTCTATCTCACCTACCTGCCCTGGGGAGTCGTGGTCATGTTCACTCGTCTAAATTGCTCTGTGTTCCTGATCCTTGGTCTTGCGCTGTCAATCCTCTTCACACCCGTGACCGCCCAACAGCCGACTGCCTCCCTGCTTTTCACACAGATCGATCGTGAACTCGCTACGGTCGCGCCCCAGAGCAATCTCTTGATCGCCGAGTTCCGGGGTAGTACGTGCTCCACCATCCATGGCCAAAATGAAGACACGCCCCTAGCCATTGCATCGGTATTCAAGCTCTATGTGCTCGGCGAACTCGCTCGGCAGGTGCAGCTCGGAGAGTCAGCCTGGAACGACACCATCGTCCTGAACGACAACCTGCGCAGCATGCCTTCGGGTGACTACGCTTACCTGCCCGCCGGAACCCGGGCAACGGTGCTGGACCTGGCCCAAGCCATGATCTGGGTGAGCGACAACACCGCCACCGATCACCTGATCGACTATCTCGGGCGAGAGAATGTCCAGCGAGCATTCCAGGCTTTCGGCCAGCAGGATCCGAGCGCCAACTTTCCACTGCTGATGACCCACGAGATGTTCGCGATCAAGATGTCGCAGTCCCCCGACTGGATGGATCGCTACATGGCAGCCGGTGACGACGAGCAGGCCGACATGATTGCCAGCGTGATCGACCCGCTCACCATCAATCCGACGGGTGGCTGGGGAAACTGGAACGGCCCGACCGCGATTGACGGCATCGAGTGGTTCGCATCTGCGTCCGATCTCTGCCGCGTCACGGCGTCCCTCTGGGCCATGGGCGCACAGCCTGGTCTGGATCCGGTGCGGACGATCCTTACCGGTAACCGGGGCGCGGTCTGGGATACCTCGGCCTTCCCCCAGGCTGGGTACAAGGGCGGCTATGAGGCGGGGGTCGTCAACGCGACGTTCGTCTTGCAGCGGTCCGATGGGCGCGTGTTCTTTGCCACGGCAGGGTTCAACACGCCCCAGGGGGTGATCGACCAGCGGGCGGGAATCGACCAACTCGTGGAAGTCTTTGGCTGCTTGGCGATCGTCTCAGGCGAAGGGTCTTGCGCCGATTCCGGATGGTAGCAATGGTCGGCTTTGGGTGAGTGTGATGCGGTGTCCAGCTCTCCCGCGGCTGTGGAGCCAACTACCCGCCCGGTGAGTCAGGTGGAAACCGCTGAGCGTGATAGGGTGGAGCGCGAAGTCGATTCGTTGAGAGGAGTCCTTCGTGACCTTGACCCTGAACCGACGCTCATTCGCCGCGTTGCCGCTCGCCCTGGCCACCAGTTTTTCGATGACCAGAGGGTATGCGCAGACACCGATGGCAAGCTCCACGGTGGAACAACTCCAGATCCATACACAGCAGCGCGACGACCTGCTCCAGGCTGGCAGAAGCCTGCTCGATACCTTTCTGGCAGGCGATGACACCGCCTTTGCCTCATCGTTTGATGATCCGTCCCTGGCGAATATCTCGGCGGTCGAGTCGAAGACCTGGCTGGAGACGAACCGGGTCCGGTTGCGTTGGCCCGATGGTGGTCTCCTGATCGACGGCGGGTTCGACGGTTCGGGGACGATGACCGGGTACGCCTGGAATCAGGGGCCCTTTGAATTTGTGGCGACGTCCGATGCCGACCAGGCCCAACCGTTTCCAACCGGCCGTTGGAGCGGCACCCTCGCGCCTGGACTGCGCGATGAGCCCTTTGCCGTGACCTTCGACGGTCGAGCCGATACGCTCGCCGCGACCATCGATCTGCCCGGCCACGAGGTGACCGGCGCTCCCCTGATGGTGAATTTCTACGAGTCGCAGCCGATCGGTGACCGCATTCAGGATCAGGCGCTCCCGATGAGCCCGGTCAACCAACTCTACCGAGCGCAATATGTCTGGGGTGATGCCTTGCTTACCTTCGACGCGCTGCGTGGACCGGCGGGAGGATTCATCGCCCTGGGGCTGTCGCTTAACGACCTGCTGCCGCCCGATCCCGCGCTGAACCTCGAACCGGTCGCGACCTACCGGCTGCCGGCGGACACGGCCCTTTTCGTCTTCTGGGGCGGAACGACCGAGTTCCAGAACTATCATGCCTCGACCCCGGCACAGCGGCACGCGCTCGATCTGGTCCAGTGGGTGGACGGTTCGACCTTTCGCACCGATGGGTTGACCAACGAGGACTACCTGATCTGGGACCAGCCGATGCTGGCGCCAGCGAGCGGCATCGTGGTGGGGGTGCTGGATGGCCAG